>JBAXJZ010000324.1:0-5300 GCA_037137595.1 Burkholderiales bacterium
CCGGCGGCGCGTTCGCCGGCGTGCCGCTCGGCGCCGCGCGCGCGCAGGACGCGGCGTACCCGTCGCGTCCGGTCACGATGGTCGTGCCCTTCCCGCCGGGCGGCGTCGCCGACCTCGTGGGCCGCCCGGTCGCGGCCGCGCTCGAGAAGCAGCTCGGCCAGCCGGTGGTGGTCGAGAACAGGGCGGGCGCGGGCGGCGGCCTCGGCATGCAGCAGGTGGCGCGCTCGAAGCCCGACGGCCACACGCTGCTGATGGCGCTGTCGTCGATCTCGATCCTGCCCGAGGCCGACCGCGTGCTCGGCCGGCCGGCGATGTACGGGTTCCGCGACCTCGTGCCGGTGGCGCGGTTCACCGCGGACCCGGTGGTGCTCGCGGTCCGCGCCGACGCGCCGTGGAAGACGGTGGCCGATTTCGTCGCCGACGCGAGGAAGCGCCCCGGTCAGATCCCGTACGGCTCCTCGGGCAACTACGGCACGATGCACGTGCCGATGGAGATGCTCGCGGGTCGTGCCGGCGTGAAGCTGCTGCACGTGCCCTACACCGGGGCCGGGCCGGCGGTGGTGGGCCTGCTCGGCGCTCAGGTGGACGCGCTGGCCACCGGGCCCTCGTCGATCGTCCAGCACCTGAAGGCCGGCAAGGTCCGCGTGCTGGGCTCCTGGGGCAGCGCGCGGCTCGCGGCGCTGCCCGAGGTGCCGACGCTCAGGGAACTCGGCCTGGACGTGGAGTTCACGCAGTGGGCCGGGCTCTTCGTGCCGGCCGGCACGCCCGAGCCGGTGGTGGCGCGGCTGCGCTCGGCCTCGCGGGCGATCCTGTCGGACGCGCAGCTGCAGCAGCGCTTCGAGACCCTGGGCACGCCGCTGCAGTACCTGGACGCGCCGGAGTTCGCGCGATTCTACGATCACGAGAACGAGGTGCTGTCGGAAGTGGTCCGACGCATCGGAAAAGTGGAGTGACCCCGCGATGCCGCTCGATCCCCAGGTCCGCGCGCTGCTCGACCAGCTGGTCGTCGGCCGCCCCGCGCTGAACACGCTGCCGGTCGACGTCGGCCGCCGCGCCTACGCCGAGTCCTCGGCGAAGCTGATCCCGAAGCCCGCCGCGCCGGTCCGCACCGAGGACCGGTCCGTCGACGGGCCCGCCGGCCCGATCCGCATCCGGGTCTACGTGCCCGACGCGGCCGCGACCGGCCCGCGCCCGCTGGTCGTCTACTACCACGGCGGCGGCTGGGTGGTCTGCGACCTCGACACCCATGACGCGGTCTGCCGCCGGCTCGCGCTGGGCAGCGACGCGGTCGTCGTGTCGGTGGACTACCGCCTCGCGCCCGAGCACCGCTTCCCCGCCGCGCCGGACGACTGCGCGGCGGCCACCCGCTGGGCGTTCGCGAACGCGGCCGCGCTGGGCGCCGATCCGGCGCGGGTCGTGCTCGCCGGCGACAGCGCGGGCGGCAACCTCGCGGCCGCGGTCGCGCTGCGCCTGCGCGACGAGGGCGGCCCGAAGGCGGCCGGACAGCTGCTGATCTATCCGGTGACCGACCATCACACCGCGGGCTTCGCCTCCTACGCGGAGTGCGCCGAGGGCTACGGCCTCACGAGCGCGGTGATGGGCTGGTTCTGGGACCACTACCTCGGCGGCCCGCTCGATGCGGCCGCGGCGGCCCGCCTCTCGCCGCAGGCCGTGCCGCTGCGCGCGCCCGACCTGCGCGGCCTGCCGCCGGCGCTCGTGCTCACCGCCGAGTACGACGTGCTGCGCGACGAGGGCGAGGCCTTCGCCGCACGGCTGCGCGAGGCCGGCGTGCCGGTCGAGGCGGAGCGCTGCGCCGGCATGCACCACGGCTTCTTCAACTGGGGCGGCGTGCTCGACGGCGCGGACCGCGCGGTGGTGCGCGCCTGCGACTGGATCCGGGCACGGACGCGATGAGCGGCCCGCGCGACGCGCACGGCGGGCTGCGCCTGTTCGGCCATCCCGCCACCGCGGCGATGATTCCCCATCTCGTGCTGCGCGAACTCGGCGTGCCCTTCGACTGGGTGCACATCGACCGCGACCGCGACGCGCACAAGGCGCCGGACTACCTGAAGCTGAACCCCAACGGCCTGATCCCGGTGCTGATCGACGCGCGCGGCGCCGAGGAGATCGTGCTCTACGAGACCGCGGCGATCGTCTGGCACCTGGCCGACGCGTTCCCTGCCGCCGGCCTCGCGCCGCCGGTCGGCGGCGCGGCGCGCGCGCATGCGTACAAGTGGGTGGCCTGGCTGTCGGCCACGCTGCAGCCGACACTGCTCGCGCGCTTCTACCCGGACCGCTGGGTCGACGCCGGCAACGCCGCCGGCGTCGAGCAGGTGCGCCGGCACGCCGAGGCGAAGGCGGGCCCGATGCTCGACCAGCTCGATGCGCACCTGGCGGCGCATCGCGCGCCGTGGATGCTCGGCGACGCGTTCTCGATCGTGGACCCGTATGCGTTCACGCTGTGCCGCTGGACGCGCGGCTTCGCGCATCCGGCGCGCGCCCGGCCCGCGCTCGGCGCCTGGCTCGGCCGGATGCTCGATCGTCCCGCGATGCGGCGAGTGCTCGCCGACGAAGGCATCCAGCCGCCGTTCGTGTGAGCCGACCGCGCGGCGGCGCGGGCTAGAATCGCCTCGGAACCACGGGCCGGGGAGGGTCCGAGATGACGCGCCCGTTCGTTCGCGCCGCGCTGCGCGGCTTCGTGCCCGCGGTGCTCGCCGCGCTGCTCGCGGTCCCCGCGACGGCCTCCGCGCAGGCCGATGCCTGGCCGTCCAAGCCGGTGCGGATCATCGTCCCGGCCAATGCCGGCGGCGGCACCGCCAACCCGGTCTCGCGCTTCTTCGCCGAGGAGCTGACCAAGCAGCTCGGCGGCCGCTTCTTCGTCGAGAACCACGGCGGCGCCAACGGCAACGTCGGCGCCGCGCTCGCCGCCCGGGCACCGGCCGACGGCTACACCGTGCTCTTCTCGTGGGCCGGCACGCTCGCCACCAACATCAGCCTCTATCCGTCGCTGAACTGGCATCCGCAGAAGGACTTCGACCCGGTCGTGCTGGTGGGCGGCGTCTCGAACATCCTCGTGGTGAACCAGAAGTTCCCCGCGAAGACGCTGGCCGAGTTCACCGAGCACGTGCGCCGCAACCCGGCCCGCTTCAACTACGGCTCGTCGGGCAACGGCAGCTCGATGCACCTCGCGGCCGAGCTCTACAAGCAGCAGACGAGGACCTTCATCGTCCACGTGCCGTACAACAACATCGGCCAGGGCACGCTCGACCTGGTGAGCGACCAGCTGCAGATGATGTTCCAGCTGGTGACCGGCGTGCAGTCGTTCATCCAGTCCGGTCAGCTGCGCCCGATCGCGATCCTCGCGAAGGAGCGCTCGCCGATCCTCCCCGACGTGCCGACGATGCGCGAGCTCGGCCTGCCGATCGAGTCGCAGACCTGGTTCGCGTTCCTGTTCCCGAAGGGGGCGCCGCCCGAGGCCGTGCGCCGGCTGAACGAGACGGTGAACCGCATCCTCGCCGATCCCGAGTCGCGGAAGAAGCTGATCGCGATGGGCGTCGAGCCCGCCGGCGGCACGCCCCAGGACCTCGCGAGGCACCTCGAGGCCGAGATCGCGAAGTGGGCCTCGGTGGTGAAGTTCTCCGGCGCGAAGATCGACTGAGGCCCGCCATGACCGACACGATGACGCGCCGCGAGCGCTTCGAGGCCGCGGTGCGCGGCGCCCCGGTGGACCGTCCGCCGTTCACCGCGTGGATCCACTTCGGCACCGACCTCGCCGGCGGCACCGAGCACGCGCTGCGGCATGCGCGCTTCTTCCGCGACTACGGCCTCGACATCTGCAAGGTGGTCAACGACTTCCGCTATCCGATGCCGCCGGGCATGGAGACGCTGCTCGAGCCCGCGGATTTCGCGCGGCTCTGGCGCGCGCCGCTCGATTCGCCGAGCTTCGCCGAGGAGCTGAAGTGCGTGCGGCTGCTGCGCGCCGAGCTCGGTCCCGACGTGCCGATCATGATCACCACCTTCGATCCGTTCCAGCAGGTGATGCGGCGCGTCGGCTACACGAAGGCGAGGTTCGTCTTCGAGCATCCGGACGAGGCGATCCCGATGCTCGAGCGGGTCTGCGACGCGCTGTGCGACTACATGCACGCGGTCCGCGAGGCCGGCTGCGACGCGGTCTTCTACTCGATCAACGGCGCGATCACGCCGCCGGCCAAGCGCGGCATCGACGACGCGACCTACCGGACCTTCGTGCGGCCCTACGAGATCCGGATGGCCGAGGCGATGGCCGGCATGGTCCGCGTGCTGCACGTGCACGGGTCGTCGCTGACGGTCGAGCGTGTCCTCGACTATCCGTTCGAGGTGCTGAGCGTCTCGGACCGGCTGAAGGGCAATCCCACGCTGACGCAGCTGCGCGGCCTGACCGACCGCTGCCTGATGGGCGGCATCGACGAGTCGTCGGTGATCGAGATGTCGCTGCCCGAGGTGCGCGCGCAGGTGCGCGACGCGATCGCGCAGGCGGGGCGCACGAACTTCATCCTGTCGCCGGGCTGCACGATCCCCACGCAGACGCCGTGGTACCTGCTGAAGGCGATCGGGGAGACGGTGGCGACGGTCTGAGTGCCGACCGGCCCGGTGCCCGGCGCACCGGGTGTCACGGTCGCGGCCGGCCGATGCGCGTGCACGATGGGGCCTCACGAGCCGGGAGCCCGACATGCCTTCGACCGCGACCCGCGTGCTGGCCGGCCTCTGGCTCGACGCCGGCCTGGATCCCGCCGCGCTCGACGCCGTCCGCCTCGACGGCCCGCCGGTGCAGCCCTCGTCGTTCGCCGTCGACGCCGCCGCGCAGGCCGCGATCGGTGCCGCGGCGCTCGCGGCGGCCGAGATCCGGCGCCTGCGCACCGGGCGCGGCCAGTCGCTGCGGGTGGGCACGCGCGAGGCGGCCGCCGAGTGCTCGGCGTGGATGGCGCTGGACGGCCGGGTGTCCGAGCCCTGGGACCGGCTCTCCGGGCTCTATCCCTGCGGCGCCGACGCGGGCGAACCGGGCCACGTGCGCATCCACGCGAACTTCGCGCACCACCGGCGCGGCGCGATGGCGCTGCTCGGCCTGGGCGACGGGCCCGAGGTGCACAAGGCGGACGTGGTCCGCGCGCTGCGCGGATGGCGCGCGACCGACTACGAGCGGGCGGCCGCCGACGCGGGGCTCGCGGTCGCCGCGCTGCGCCCGTTCGACGCCTGGGACGCGATGCCGCAGGCCGCGGCGACGCGCGCCGAGCCGCTGGTCGCGATCGAACGGATCGGCGACG
>JBAXJZ010000325.1:0-5300 GCA_037137595.1 Burkholderiales bacterium
CGCCGGGCTGCGCGAGTCTGACACCTGGCTCGTCGGAAGGCGCCAGCGGCTTCACCGCGAAGACCGCCGTCCGCGCGAAGAACGAGATGGTCGCCACCGCGAACCCGCTCGCCACGCGCGCCGGCCTCGAGATGCTGCTGCAGGGCGGCACCGCGGTGGATGCGGCCGTCGCGGTGCAGATGGTGCTGACGCTGGTCGAGCCGCAGTCCTCCGGGATCGGCGGCGGCGCGTTCCTGCTGCACCGTGACGCGCGCACCAACGCCGTCGTCGCCTGGGACGGCCGCGAGACCGCCCCGGCCGCGGCCGACGAGCGCCTCTTCACCGGCCCCGACGGCAAGCCGCTTGCGTTCTTCGACGCGGTGGTCGGCGGCCGCTCGGTGGGCACGCCCGGCGCGCTGCGGATGCTCGAGGCCGCGCACGCGCGCCACGGCCGGCTGCCCTGGGCCACGCTGTTCCAGCCCGCGATCCGCCTGGCCACCGATGGCTTCGAGGTCAGTCCGCGGCTCAACACGCTGCTCGCCTCCGAGCGGTTCCTGAAGCGCGACGCCGCGGCCGCGCGCTACTTCTACGCGCCCGACGGCACGCCCTGGCCGGTCGGCCACCGGCTGCGCAACCCCGAGCTCGCCGACACCCTCGCGCAGATCGCGCAGCGCGGCAGCCTCGCGCTGCACGCCGGCCCGATCGCGCGCGACATCGTCGCGGCCGTCCAGGGCCATCCGACCAACCCCGGCCTGCTCGCCGAAGGCGACCTCGCCTTCTACCGTCCCATCGCCCGCGCGCCGCTGTGCACGCCGTACCGGCGCTGGGTGATCTGCGGGATGCCGCCGCCGTCCTCGGGCGGCATCGCGGTCGCGCAGATCCTCGGCATCGTCGACGCCGCCCGCGGCCCGGCGCTGGCCGGCCCCGACGGCCAGCCGCGCGCCGACGGCGTGCACGTCTTCGCCGAGGCCGGCTCGCTCGCCTTCGCCGACCGCAACCGCTACGTCGCCGATCCCGCGTTCGTGACGCCGCCCGAAGGCCTGCTCGCGCCGCGCTACCTCGCCTCGCGCGCCGCGCTGATCGGCGACCGCGCGATGGGTCGCGCGCAGCCCGGCGACCCGGATGGCGCGCCGCGCGCGGCCGTCGAGGAGGCCACGCTCGAGCAGCCCGCCACTTCGCACGTGTCGATCATCGACGCCGCCGGCAACGCGGTCGCGATGACCACCACCATCGAGGACCAGTTCGGCTCGCGCACGATGGTCCGGGGCTTCCTGCTGAACAACCAGCTCACCGACTTCTCGTTCTCGGCGAGCGAGGGCGGCGCGCCGGTGGCCAACCGCGTGCAGGCCGGCAAGCGGCCGCGCAGCTCGATGTCGCCGACGCTCGTCTTCGAGCGCGCCGGCGGCCCCGACGACGCGCCGCGCCGCGGCGAGCTGGTGATGTCGGTGGGCTCGCCCGGCGGCTCGCAGATCATCGGCTACGTGTCCCGCACGCTGCTGCTGGTGCTGCGCGACGGCGTCGACATCCAGGCCGCGATCGCGATGCCCAACCTGGGCAGCCGCAACGGCCCGCTCGAGCTCGAGCAGGGCCGCGTGCCGCCGGGCCTGGTCGAGGCGCTGCGGGCACGCGGCCACGAGGTCCGCGAGATCGCGATGACCAGCGGTCTGCAGGGCATCGTCCGGCGCTGCGAGCGCCCCGGCCGGTGTACGCTGGTCGGCGGGGCCGATCCGCGCCGCGAGGGGCTGGTGCTCGGCCGCTGACCCCACGCGCCCCACCAGGAGACCCGCGATGCAACGCCGCCCGCTGAACACCGAGAAGCTGCGCTCGGCCGGCTACGATCCGCGCGAGCAGCGCCTGGAGATCGAGTTCCGTTCCGGCGAGGTCAAGGCCTACAAGGCCGTGCCCGACGAGGTGGCGCGCCGCTTCTTCTCGTCGCCGAATCCCGAGGCGTACTGGGAGGACCGCATCGCCGAGGAGTACGTGGTCGAGCGCGCCGCGGGCGCGCGCGACGCCGACGCGCGGGCGAAGCTCGACTCGCTGTTCGGCAAGAAGGACTGAGACACCGTTCCACACGAGGAGACACTGGGATGAGCCTGTTCGACCTGACCGGAAAGGTCGCCATCGTCACCGGATCGAGCCGCGGCATCGGCCGCTCGATCGCCGAGAACCTCGCCGCGCACGGCGCGAAGGTCGTGGTCTCGAGCCGCAAGGCCGAGGCCTGCCAGGTGGTGGTCGACGCGATCGCGAAGGCCGGCGGCACCGCGGTCGCGATCCCGGCCAACATCAGCGACAAGGCCGGCCTGCAGCGGCTGGTCGACGAGACGCGCAAGGCCTTCGGGCCGATCGACGTGCTGGTCTGCAACGCCGCGTCGAACCCCTACTTCGGCCCGTCCTCGGGAATGGGCGACGAGGTGTTCGAGAAGATCATGCGCAACAACGTGCTGTCGAACCACTGGCTGTGCCAGATGGTGCAGCCCGACATGGCGGCCAGGAAGGACGGCGCGATCATCATCGTGTCCTCCATCGGCGGGCTGAAGGGCTCGACCGAGATCGGTGCCTACTGCATCTCGAAGGCGGCCGACATGCAGCTCGCGCGCAACCTCGCCTGCGAGTGGGGTCCGCTGAACATCCGGGTGAACTGCATCGCGCCGGGGCTGATCAAGACCGACTTCGCGCGGGCGCTCTACGAGGATCCGGTGCGCAAGGCGGCCGCCGAGGCCCGGTTCCCGCTGCGGCGGCTGGGCGAACCCGACGACATCGGCGGCATCGCGGTGATGCTGGCGAGCCGGGCCGGCGCGTTCATCACCGGGCAGAGCATCGTGGCCGACGGCGGCGCGACGATCACCGGTTGAAGCGACGACGGCGGGTCGCCCCGCCGTCGCTGCAGCACCGAGGCCGCCCGCGGGCGGCCTCGTCGTTCCAGGCCTCGTCGTTCCAGCCCTCTGTCAGGCTGCCTTCTTCATCGCCGCCCCGCCGTCGCGCAGTTCGCGCCGCAGGATCTTCCCGACGTTGCTCTTCGGCAGCTCCGCGCGGAACTCGATGTGCTTGGGCTTCTTGTAGCCCGTCAGGTGCTTCGCGCACCAGTCGTGCACGTCCCGCTCGGTGAGGCCCGGTTCCTTCTTCACGACGAAGACCTTGATCGCCTCGCCCGAGTGCCCGTCCGGCACGCCGATCGCCGCGCACTCGAGCACGCCCGGATGCTGGGCGACGACCTCCTCGATCTCGTTCGGGAACACGTTGAAGCCCGAGACCAGGATCATGTCCTTCTTGCGGTCGACGATCTTCACGTAGCCGCGCTCGTCGAAGACGCCGACGTCGCCGGTCTTGAAGAAGCCGTCGGACGTGAACGCACGCGCGGTCTCGTCGGGCTTCTGCCAGTAGCCCACCATCACCTGCGGGCCGCGGATGCAGATCTCGCCGCGCTCGCCGCGCGGCACCTCGCGGCCGTCGTCGTCGCGGATCGAGATCTCCACCGACGACACCGGCAGGCCCACGGTGCCGTTGAACTCGGACAGCGTCACCGGGTTGATCGTCGCCACCGCGCAGGTCTCGGACAGGCCGAAACCCTCGCCCAGCGGCACGCCGGTCACCTTGAACCACTTGTCGGCCACCGCCTGCTGCGTGGCCATGCCGCCGCCGCCGGCGAACAGCAGCTTCGAGAAGTCGAGCTTCGCGAAGTCGGGATGGTTGGCCAGCGCGTTGAACAGCGTGTTCAGCGCGGGGAAGGTGTTCACCGGGTGCTTGGCGAGCTCGGCGATCAGGCCCGGGATGTCGCGCGGGTTCGGGACCAGCAGCTGGCAGGTGCCGGCCTTCATGCCCAGCCCGAAGGCGACCCCCAGCATGTAGATGTGGTAGAGCGGCAGCGCACACAGCGCGAGGCCGCCGCGCGTGCCCGTGACCGCCTCGAGCTTGTCCTGCACCGGACCGAACCAGGCCTCGCCCTGCAGGATCGCGGCGATCACGTTCCGGTGCGACAGCATCGCGCCCTTCGACAGGCCGGTGGTGCCGCCGGTGTACTGCAGGAACGCGAGGTCGTCGTGCGACATCTGGACCGGGCGGTACTGCATCCGCGAGCCGGCATCCAGCGCCTCGGAGAAACGCGTCACGTTCGCGAGCTCGAAGGGCGGCACGAGCTTCTTCACGTGGCGCACCGCGAAGTCCACCACGCGGCCGCGCACCGGCCCGAGCATCTCGCCCACCGAGGCCAGCACCACCTTGCGCACCGCGGTCCGTGCGACCACCTGCTGCAGCGTGGCCGCGAAGTTCTCGAGGATCACGATCGCCTCGGCGCCCGAGTCCTTCAGCTGGTGCTCGAGCTCGCGCGGGGTGTAGAGCGGGTTCACGCAGACCGCGGTGCAGCCGGCCCGCAGCACGCCGGCCGCGGCGATCGGGAACTGCAGCAGGTTGGGCAGCATGATCGCCACGCGTTGGCCGCGGCCCAGGCCCTGCGCCTGCAGCCAGGCCGCGAACGCACGCGAGCGCTCGTCGAGCTCGCCGAACCGCATCGTGCGGTCCATGCAGATGTAGGCCGGCTTCGCGCGGTGCTCGGCCAGCGACGCGTCGATCAGCGCGTTCAGCGACGGATAGGCGGACGGATCGATCTCGGCCGGCACGCCGGCGGGGTACGAGTTCAGCCAGAAGCGGTCCATGGGGTCTCCTCGGGTCGGGCGGTCTTCGCCGCGCCGGCGGCGATGATAGCCCGAGGATCCGCCGCGGCGCGTACGCCCTCAGGCCGGCTCGGCCGCCTCGTCGTCGGCGCGTGCCCGCAGCGCGGTGGCACACAGGCCGGAGACGGTCTCCAGGACCGTGCGCACCTTGAACGGCTTGAGCAGCAGCCGCCGCACGTCGAGGGCCCTCAGCCGGCTCGCGGTCGGTGCGTCGCAGGCGGTCGCGGTCACCGCGACCGCCGTCTCGGCGCCGCGCGAGTCGCCGCCCCGGCGCAGCGCCTCCAGCAGCGTGAAGGCGGCCTCCCCCTCGTCGAGCGAGAGCACCAGCACGTCAGGTCGCAGCTCGGCGAGCGTCCGGCGCGCCGCGGCCACCGACGCGACCGCGTATACCTCGACGACATCGAGCTCGCGCACGACCGCCGCCACCGTGCCGCGCAGCACCGCGTGCGGCTCGACCAGCAGCACGCGCACCATCGGGCCGGCGCGGGTCATGCCGGCTCCGGGACCCGCGCGAGCGCCTCCTCGACGAGGGTGCGCATCCCGCGGAGGATGGCCGCGTCGGTCGCGTCGAAGGCGCGCGGCCGCGTGTCGATCACGCACAGCGTGCCCACGCGGCGGCCGTCCACCACCAGCGGCGAGCCGGCGTAGAAGCGG
>JBAXJZ010000326.1:0-5299 GCA_037137595.1 Burkholderiales bacterium
CGCGGGCGTCTCGACCCGCGCCTCGGCCGCCGCCGGCGCCGCGCCGCGGGCCGCGTCCGACGCGGCCTGCTGGACGAGCCGGTCGAGCGGCAGGTACAGCAGGTTGCCGTTGCCGCGGGAGTCGACGATGACCTTGCTGGTGTTCGCGAAGATCTGCTGCATGGTGTCGAGGTAGAGCCGCTCGCGGGTCACCGCGGGGGCCTTCGAGTATTCGGTCAGCACCTGCTTGAAGCGCGAGGCGTCACCCTCGGCGCTCGCGATCACGCGCTGCTTGTAGCCCTCGGCCTCCTGCTGGAGGCGACCGGCCGTGCCGCGCGCCTTCGGGATCACGTCGTTCGCGTAGGCCCGGCCCTCGTTGATGAGGCGCTCGCGGTCCTGCGCGGCCTTGTTCGCGTCCTCGAAGGCGGCCTGCACCTGCTCGGGCGGCTGCGCCTGCTGGATCGTGACGTCGACGATGCCGATGCCCGCCTTGTAGCGGTCGGCGATCGACTGCATCAGCGTCAGCGCCTCCTTCGCGACCTGCTCCTTCTCCTCGTAGAGCACCTGGTCGATGCCCATCCGGCCGATGACCTCGCGGGTGGCCGTCTCGGCGGCCTGCCGGACGATCTCCTCGGGGGCGCCGCCGGGATTGTTGTTGAAGAGGAAGGCCTTCGCGTCGGTGATCCGGTACTGGACCGCGAACTGCAGGTCGACGATCGCCTGGTCGCCGGTGAGGATCAGCGACTCTCGCGGAACCTTGTTCTTCACGTTGGTCCGGTAGCCGACCTCGACCTGGCGCAGCCGCTGCACGTCGACGAGTTCGGCGGTCTCGATCGGGTAAGGCAGCCGCCACTTGAAGCCGGCGCTCTCGACCATCCGCTGGAACTCGCCGAAGCGCAGGATCGCGGCCGCCTGGCCTTCCTGGATGATGTAGAAGCCGCTGCCCAGCCAGAGCAGGAAGGCGATGCCGGCGATCAGGCCGACGCCGGCGCTCGCGCCGCGCATCGACGGCATGCCGCTGCCGCCACCGCCGCCGCGCGGCGGCTCGCTGCCGCCGCCCTTGCCGAACATGCGGTTCAGGCGACGGTTGAAGTCGCGCCAGAGCTCGTCGAGATCGGGCGGGCCGTCGTTGCCGCCGCCGGGCCGGTTGCGGTCGTCGCCCGGGCGCTGCGAGCGCTCGTCGTTCTGACCGCTGGAGCCGCTGCGGCCCCAACCCGGGTCATTGAGCGACAACAGTGTGCGAATGCGGGTCCACATCTGGCATGCCGTTCGGAAGGTGCTGCGGGATCGGAGGGCTGTCGCCGCGGTCGGGAGCGTCACGCGGACCCGGCTCGACGTCATCGTCGTCGAAGTCGGAGGAGTCCTTTCGGGATGCCCCCACGGTGCCGACCGGGCGGGCCTCGTGGGCCACGCCGTCGTCGGTGACGACGCTGCCGTCCGGGGCGCCGACCGACCCGGCACCGGTGGACGCGTGGACCCGGGCGGCTGCCTGCAGTGCCCGTCTCAGCGCATCCAGGCCGGCTCCGGTCCGGGCGCTCACGGACAAGCGGACGATATTATCACAGCCGTCCCGCTGGACCTCGGGCGACAGGCCCGCGGCGTCGATCTTGTTCCAGACCAGCCACTGGGGCACGCGGTCGGCGCCGATCTCGGCGAGCACCTCGCCCACCTGCTCGATCTGCTCGGTCCGGTCCGCCGCGGCGGCGTCGACCACGTGCAGCAGCAGGTCGGCTTCGGCGGTCTCCTCCAGCGTCGCGCGGAACGCGGCGACCAGCTGGTGCGGCAGGTCACGCACGAAGCCCACGGTATCGGACAGCGCGAGCTCCACGCCGGGCGCGAGCACCAGGCGCCGCGTCAGCGTGTCCAGCGTCGCGAACAGATGATCGGCGGCATAGGTGCCGGCGCCGGTCAGCGCGTTGAACAGCGTGGACTTGCCGGCGTTGGTGTAGCCCACCAGCGAGACGCGGAAGGCGTCGTTGCGGCTGCGCGCCCGGCGACGCGTGCGGCGCTGGCGCTCGGCCCGGTCCAGACGCTCGCGGACCTGGCGGATCCGCGCGGCGAGCATCCGCCGGTCCATCTCGAGCTGCGTCTCGCCGGGGCCGCCGCGCACGCCGATGCCGCCGCGCTGCCGCTCCAGGTGGCTCCACGCGCGCACCAGCCGGGAGGACTGGTGCTGCAGCCGCGCGAGCTCGACCTGCAGCTTGCCCTCGGCCGAGCGGGCCCGCTGTCCGAAGATGTCCAGGATCAATTCGGTGCGGTCGAGCACCCTGACGTTCCACAGCCGCTCGAGGTTGCGCTGCTGGACGGCCGAGATCTCGTGGTCGAAGAGGACGGTGAGGGCACCGGACTCGGCCAGCCGCGCGCCGATCTCGTCGGCCTTGCCGCGGCCGACGTAGAGGCCGGGGTCGGGTCGGGGACGATGGCAGACGATGCGGTCGGAGACCCGGTGGCCGGCGGACACCGCCAGCGCGGCCAGCTCGTCGAGCGAGGTCTCGTCGGCCCGCTCGCGGCCGAGCGCGACGCGGACCAGGAGGGCGGAGGGCGGGAGGTCGGCGGGGGGGCTCAGCTTTCCGTGCTTTCTTGGTGGAAGTTGACCGCGCGGGCCGGCACGACGGTGGAGATCGCGTGCTTGTAGACCATCTGGGTCACGGTGTTGCGCAGCAGGACCACATACTGGTCGAACGACTCGATCTGGCCCTGGAGCTTGATGCCGTTGACGAGGTAGATCGAGACCGGAACGTGGTCCTTGCGGAGGAGGTTCAGGAACGGGTCTTGTAGAAGTTGCCCTTTGTTGCTCATGGCGGCTCCGGCACTGTTCGAGTTTTATGGGGGCGCTGCGGCGGACTTCAACCCCCCGGGCGTCGAGCCCGCAGGGACCGCAGGGCCCGTCGGTCGACTGTACCAACATCGTCCGGCGATGGCCAGCCGACCGCCGGACGGTCCCGACTGGCGCCGGGCTCAGCGCGCGTAGGGGTTGGACGAGGTCCGGA
This sequence comes from Burkholderiales bacterium, assembly GCA_037137595.1. Classification (GTDB taxonomy): domain Bacteria; phylum Pseudomonadota; class Gammaproteobacteria; order Burkholderiales; family Burkholderiaceae_E; genus UBA4615. Next base: position 2,970 of record JBAXJZ010000326.1, read on the forward strand.
ACTCGATCCGCAGCGGCGTGCCCTGCAGCGAGAACCGGTCGCGGAACCAGCCCTCCAGGTAGCGGCGGTAGCCGTCGGAGATGCGGTCGAGCGAATTGCCGAGGATGACCACGACCGGCGGGTTCTGGCCGCCCTGGTGCGCATAGCGCAGCTTCGGGCGGATCGGGCCGCGCCGCGGGGGCTGCTGCCGCTCGACCGCCTCCTGCATCGCACGGGTCAGGCGCGGCGTCGAGAGCTTCGCCGTCGCCGCCGCGTAGGCCTCGTCGACCGAACGCATCAGCGCGCCCACGCCCTTGCCTTCCGTGGCGGTCAGGTAGTGGATCCTCGCGAAGCCCAGGAAGCCCAGCTTGCGCTCGAGCTCGATCTTGATGCGCTCGCGCCGGTAGTCGTCGGCGAGGTCCCACTTGTTGACGCCGATCACCACCGCCCGGCCGGCCTCGAGCACGAAGCCGGCGATGTGGGCGTCCTGGTCGGCGATGTCCTGCGAGGCGTCGAGCAGCAGCACGCAGACGTGGCTGTCCTCGATCGCCTGCAGCGTCTTCACCACCGAGAACTTCTCGATCACGTCGGTGACCTTGCCGCGTCGGCGCACGCCGGCGGTGTCGACCAGGGTGTACGGGCGGCCGCCCCGCTCGAAGTCGGCGGAGACCGCGTCGCGGGTGGTGCCGGGCTGGTCGAAGGCGATCATCCGCTGCTCGCCGAGCAGCGTGTTGATCAGCGTGGACTTGCCGGCGTTCGGCCGGCCGACCACGGCGATCCGCATGCGGCGCGGCTTCACCGGCGCCGCGTCGGCGGCGGCCTCGACGGTCGCCCCATCAGCCTGGTCGGCGGCGCCCTCCGGCGCCCCGCCCTGCCCGGCCGCACCGGGCGCGCCGCCGGCCTCTGCGTCGACCGCGGCGAGTTCGGCCTCGGTGGGCGGCGCGACCTCGTCCGCATCGGGCTCGGCCTGCACGGACGGCGTCGCGGCCTCGGGCAGCGAGGACTCGATCAGTTCGCGGACACCGTCGCCGTGGGCCGCCGAGATCGCGTGCGGCTCGCCCAGCCCGAGCGACCAGAAGTCGGCGACCGCGGTCTCGCGCGGGCGGCCTTCGGTCTTGTTGACCGCGAGCACCACCTTGGCCGCCGTGCGGCGCAGTTCGTTGGCGATGTCGCGATCGCGGGCCGCCATGCCCTCGCGGCCGTCGACGACGAACACCACCAGATCGGCCTCGATCACCGCCTGCCGCGCCTGGCGCGCCATCTCGGCGGCGATGCCGGTCTTGGCCACCGGCTCGAAGCCGCCGGTGTCGATGACGATGTAGCGGCGATCGCCGACGCGCCCCTGGCCGTAGTGTCGATCGCGGGTCAGGCCCGGGATGTCGGCGACCAGCGCGGCGCGGCTGCGCGTCAGCCGGTTGAACAGCGTGGACTTGCCGACGTTCGGCCGACCGACGAGGGCGACGACCGGCGGCGGACCGCCGCCTTCGGGAGCTTCGGTCGCCATCTCAGGGGGTCCGGAACGCGTGCAGCGAGCCACCCGAGGTCTGGACGACCAGGGTGTCGCCGACCGCGGTGGGCGGTGCGACGATCGGCTTGCCGTCGGTGCGGGTCACCGCCTGCAGCGTGCCGTCGGCGCGCGACAGCCAGAGCACGTTGCCCTCGACGTCGCCGAGCGCCACCGCGCTGCCCACGATCAGCGGCGCCGACAGCCGGCGCCGCGCGAACGCGCGGTTCTGCCACTGCGGCGCGCCGCCTCGATCGAAGGCCTGCACCACGTCGTCCGCGTCGGGCGCGATCACGCCGCGCGTGTCGACGTCCAGGCCCACCGCCGACGAGAAGTCGCGCAGCCAGACCGGCGCGCCGCTGGCGAGGTCCAGGCAGCCGATGCGGCCCTGGTAGGTGGCCGCGCAGAGCTCGCGACCGATCACCAGCGGCGAGCCGACGACGTCGGCGATCCGCTCCAGCTCGGTGGTGCCCTTGGGCTGCGACAGCGGCACGTCCCAGCGCGGCGCGCCGTTCTGCAGCGCCAGCGCGATCACGCGACCGCCGGGCATGCCGACGAAGGCCGCGCCCGGCAGCATCGCGACGCCCCCCGAATGGCGGAGCACCAGCGGCGGGTTCTGCCGCGAATACGCCCAGCGGCGACGGCCGGTCTCGGCCTCGTAGGCGATCACGCGGTTGTCGGTCGTGCGCAGCAGCACGACACCGTCGGCGACCGCCGGCGGCGTCACCACCTCGCCGCCCACCTGCGCGGTCCAGCGCGTGCGGCCCTGCTCGTCGAGCGCGATCAGCGCGCCGTCGCGCGCCGCCACGACCGAGGTCGAGCCGTCGGTGCCGACGCCCGCGGTCAG
>JBAXJZ010000327.1:0-5296 GCA_037137595.1 Burkholderiales bacterium
CGAGGCGGCGCACGCGGCGAGCAGCAGGGGGGTGAACGCCACGACCGCGCGGCGCGCCTCACTCGGCCTGCGTGGGGTCGTCCGGTCCTTCGTCATCGTCGCTCCAGGGGCCGGCGCGATCGCCGGGATCCGGGATGCTACACGCCGCCCGCGAGCGTCCCGCGCGAGGGCGCCTGCAGGACGATCACCGAACACGCCGCCTCGTCGAAACCGATCACGCCGCCGCCGTTCTCGGCCAGCCCGATGTCGGCGCGGCGCGCCTGCCGCGGCCCGGCCTCGCGGCGCAGCTGCAGCGCGAGTTCGTGGATCATCGACAGGCCGGTGGCGCCCACCGGATGGCCCTTGGAGACGAGGCCGCCGGACAGGTTGACCGGACGCGCGCCGTCGATCGCGGTCGCGCCCGACGCGACGTAGGGACCACCCTGGCCGTCGTCGCAGAAGCCCAGCATCTCGCACTGGTAGAGCTCGCAGAACGAGGTGGCGTCGTGGACCTCGGCGACGTCGACGTCGGCGGGGCCGAGGCCGGCCGCCGCGTACGCGCGCGCCGCGGCGACGCGCGACAGGCCCGGCTCGTCGAGGGCGCGGTACTTGCCGCCGGACAGCGCGGCCGAGCGCACGCGGACCGCGCGTTCGCGCACGCGCGCCGGCAAGGTGGCGAGCACGGCCGACGAGACGAGCAGCGCGGCGGCCGCACCGTCGCCGATCGGCGCGCACATCGAGCGGGTCAGCGGCGCGCTCACCGTCCGGTCGGCCAGCACCTGCTCCGGCGTGAGCTCGAACCGATACTGCGCGAGCGGATTGAGCGCGCCCATCGCGTGGTTCTTCGACGCGCCGGCGGCGATCTGCGCGGCCGTCGTGCCCCAGCGGCGCATGTGCCACGCGGCCTGCGTCGCGTAGGTGTCCATGAAGAGCGTGCCGCCGCCCGCACCGGGGTCGAAGGACTTCCCGGCCGCCTCGCCCGCCCGCCGGTAGTAGTCGACCCAGTCGTCCGGGTCGAGCCGGTCGATGCCGCCCTCGAACAGCGCGCGGGTGCGCGCCGGATCGTCCTGGAAAAAGGTCTTTTCCACGCCGAGCGCGAGCGACATCCCCGCCTGCCCGGACAGCACGTCCTTCCACGCGCCCTGGAAGGCCATCGACGCGGTGGCGCAGCCGCCCTCGACGTTGGTCACCGGCACGCGCTCGGGGAATCGGCCCTCGCGCACCAGCGGCACCATGCAGACCTGGCCGCGGATGTTCGACTGTCCCCAGCGGTCCATCCCGCAGTTGCCGAACCACGCGGACTCGATCCGCCCGCCGTCGTCGAGGCCCGCGTCGGCGAGCACCGCCTCGACGGCCTCGCGGGTCAGGTCCTTGAAGGAGGCCTCGGGCCGGCGGCCGAACGCGGTGCAGGACACGCCGATCACGAAGACGTCGGACACGGTGCGCTCCCGTCAGTGCATGCGCCCGGGCGGCGCGGGCTCGAGCGGCATCCGCTCGGCGATGGTGACCCGGCGCAGCAGGCGCCGGTGGCCCTCGTAGCCGCCGGTGGCGGCGTGCACGAGGCGCCGGTTGTCCCAGAGCACCAGCATGTCCGGCGACCAGCGGTGGCGGTAGACGAACTCGGGCTTCTTCTGGTGCTCGAAGAGGCCGCGCAGCACATCGGCGGCCTCGGCGTCGGGCAGGCCGTCGATGCCGATCGTGTAGCCCGGGCTCACGAAGAGCGCGGTGCGGCCGGTCTCGGGATGCACGCGGGCGATCGGGTGCAGGCGGGTGGCCAGCGCGTCGTCGCCGAAGCGGATCGCCATCGAGCGGCCGCGTGCGCGGTCGTGCTCGCCGTACATGCCGTCGCGGGCGTAGCCGCGACGCGCGGAGTGCACGCCGAGTCGGCCGCGCAGCGCGTCGCGGTCGGCCGCGGGCAGCGCGTCCCACGCGGCCTCGCCGCAGGCGAACAGCGTATCGCCGCCCACCGGGGGCACGACCGCCGACAGCAGCGCGGTGCCGGCCGGCGGTACCGGCAGGAAGCTCCAGTCGGAGTGCCAGGTCTCGGCGAAGATCGGCGCCTTCTCGTCGGCCTCGCGGCGGATCTCGACGACGTGTGCATGCCCGGGGATGGGCGCGATGAACGGGTCGTCGCCGCGGGGTCCGAGCTCGAGCGTGAAGCGCTCGAGGTCCTGGATCGACATCGGCTGGTCCGGGAAGGCGACGACCCCGTGCGCGAGCCAGGCGGCGCGGACCTCGGCGAGGGCGGCGGCATCCAGCGGGGCAGTGAGGTCGACGCCGCGTACGACGGCGCCGCAGGCGGCGCCGCTCGGTTCGACGGTGATCATCGGGGGTCTCCGTGTGGCGGCCGCGGTGGGTCGCGCAGGCGACGGCCGGGGTCCGGTGCGGTCGATTCTTCGCCGGGCGCGCGGGGCGGTCAAGCGACGGCCGGTGTCCTCGGCACGGTCGCGGTCAGTCGTCCCCGAAGCCGAGGGACAGCTGCGCCGCGTCGTCGGGCCCGGCGGATCGCGCACGCGGTCGTCGCGAGCCCTCGCGCTGCGGATGGCGGCTGCCGTGCTTCGTCCAGACCTGCTTCGACAGCCGGACCGAGGCCGGATCGCGGCGCACCGCCCAGACCCGCTCGCGCGCCTCGCGCGCGGCCGTGTCCCAGTCGACGATCGGCGGCGGGTAGTCGCCGGTGCCCAGCTCGGGCAGCCACGCGCGGACGAAGCGGCCCTCGGGGTCCTGGTCGTGCTGCTGGCGCGCAGGGCTGTAGACGCGGGTCGCGTTGATGCCGGTGACGCCGGCCTGCATGTGCAGCTGCGGCCAGTGGATGCCGGGCTCGTAGTCGACGAAGCGGCGCGCCAGAACCAGCCCCGGCTCGCGCCAGTGCAGCCACAGCGGATAGGCGGCGACCGAGACCAGCATCGCGCGCATGCGGAAGTTCAGCCAGCCCGTGGCCTCGAGCATCCGCGTGCACGCGTCGACGATCGGCCAGCCGGTGAGGCCGTCGCGCCACGCGGCCAGGCGCGCGTGCTCGGCCGCGTCGAGCGGCCCCTCGTTGCGCAGGCCGTCGAAGCCGCGGTGCGGGTTGCGGTGCTCGATCGCGGGCTCGGACTCGAGCTTCTGCACGAAGTGGCAGTGCCAGTGCAGTCGGGACTCGAACGACTTGAGGCCGGCGCGGCGGTCGCGGTCGGTCTCGCCGCGCCGCGCGGCCCAGGTCGTGCGGACCAGCTCGCGGATCGACACGGTGCCCCAGGCGAGGTGCGGGGACAGGCGCGAGCAGTCGTCGGGCGCGGTCAGCGGCGAGGCCATGCCGGCGCGGTAGCGGGCGAGCGGTTCGCCGAGGAAGCGCTCGAGGCAGGCGATCGCCTCGCCGCGGCCGCCGCGCTGGCGCAGCGGCGCGTCGCGCTCGTGCGGGTAGACGGCCGCGGGATCGGGGACGGCGTCGAGCCCGGGCGCGGCGGGGCGGGGGGCGAGCGGGTCGGGGCGGCGCGCGGCCGGGCCCGCGGCGGGATGGACCGTCACCGGATGCGCCGTCGTCGGATGGGCCGTCGCCGGATGTGCCGTCGCCGCAGTCGCCGACGCCGGCGGCGGCCTCAGCGTCGTCGGCGCCGGCAGCGGATCCTCCTGCATCCGCGCCATCCACAGCGTGCTCCAGCGGTCGCGGTCGGCGAGCCGGCGCACCACGCCGTTCGACGGGCACTCGGTCCAGCGCAGCCCGCGGCCGCGCATCCAGCGGCCGACCGCGCGGTCGCGCGCGTAGCTCGCCGCGTTGCCGGTCTCCTCGTGCGACAGCAGCTCGAAGTCGCCGAAGCGCGCGTGCAGCGCGGCCAGCACGTCGACCGCGTCGCCGCGCGCGGTCCAGAGCCGCGAGCCGAGCATCGCCAGCGCGGCGTCGAGCTCGATCAGGCACTCGCGGGTGAAGCCGAGGTGGCGCGCCGACGCATCGGGCTCGCGCAGCAGCGCGGGCTCGGCGATCCACAGCGGCAGCACCGGATCGTCGCCCGCGGCGGCGCGGGCGAGCGGGGCGTGGTCGACGACGCGCAGGTCGCGCTTGAACCAGACGATGCGGAGCACGGGAGCGTGAGGGCGGGGCAGGTGCCTCATGCGACGCGACGGCGGCCCGAAGGTTGCACCGGACCGGGGCCCTCCCCGGGGCGGGACCGCCGGCCCGCGCGTCGGCTCCCGTAGACTCGCGGCTCCGACCGCACGAGCCCGCCATGACCGCGCCCGACCCGACCGCAGCGCCGCCCGACCGCACCTCGCTCACCGACGACGCCCGCGTCGAGCAGGTCCAGCTGCTGCCGCCGCCCGAGCACCTGATCCGCTTCTTCCCGATCCAGGGCACGGCCGTGGAGACGCTCGTGGCCGAGACGCGCGAGCGCATCCGCGCGATCCTGCAGGGCCGCGACGACCGCCTGCTCGCGGTGGTCGGCCCCTGCTCGATCCACGACCCCTCGTCGGCGCTCGACTACGCGCGCCGCCTGACGGACCTGCGCGCCGAGCTCGGCGACCGGCTGGAGCTGGTGATGCGGGTCTACTTCGAGAAGCCGCGCACCACCGTCGGCTGGAAGGGGCTGATCAACGACCCCTATCTGGACGGCAGCTTCCGGATCAACGAGGGGCTGCGGATCGCGCGGCAGCTGCTGATCGACATCGCGCGGCTCGGCATGCCCGCCGGCAGCGAACTGCTCGACACCGTCTCGCCGCAGTACATCGGCGACCTGGTCGCCTGGGGCGCGATCGGCGCGCGGACCACCGAATCGCAGGTCCACCGCGAGCTGGCCTCGGGCGCGTCGGCGCCCATCGGCTTCAAGAACGGCACCGACGGCAACGTGAAGGTCGCGATCGATGCGATCCAGGCGGCGATGCGGCCGCACCACTTCCTCGGCGTGCACAAGAACGGCGGTGTGGCGATGGTGCGCACCCGCGGCAATCCGGACTGCCACGCGATCCTGCGCGGCGGCCGGGCGCCGAACTACGACGCGGCGAGCGTCGCGGCGGCCTGCGAGGCGCTGGCCGCCGCCGGGCTCGGCGACGCGCTGATGGTCGACTGCTCGCACGCCAACAGCTCGAAGCGGCACGAGCGGCAGCGCGAAGTCGCGGCGGACCTCGCCGCGCAGGTGGCCGGCGGCAGCCGGCACGTGTTCGGCGTGATGATCGAGAGCCACCTCGAGGCCGGCGCGCAGCCCTTCGTGCCGGGGCGCGACGACCCGGCCACGCTGCGGCGCGGCCAGAGCATCACCGACGCCTGCCTGGGCTGGGACGACACCGAGGCGGCGCTGCGGACGCTGGCCGACGCGGTGGCGGCGCGCCGCGCACGCGCGGCCTGAGC
>JBAXJZ010000328.1:0-5293 GCA_037137595.1 Burkholderiales bacterium
CGATCGGCGGACGCTGGAGCATCGAGGGCACCGCCGGCATCGACTCGGTCTCGGGCGCGTCGCCGCGCTGGCATTCCTCGGTGTCGAGCGCGTCGCGGATGAGCGACCGGCGCACGGCCGGCGAGCTGCGGGTCACCCGCTTCTGGGACCGCGCCTCGCTGGGCGTCGGCGTCGCGGGTTCGTCGGAGAACGACTACGCGTCGCGCGCGCTGTCGCTGCGCGGCACGGTCTCGTCCGCGGACGCGAACCGCACCTGGGCCTTCGGCATCGGCCGCGCCGACGACCGCATCGACCCGGTGAACCGCGTCGTGACCGACGCCCGCAGGCGGACCACCGACCTGCTGGTCGGCGTCACGCAGGTGCTGACGCCGGTCGACGTCGTGCAGGCGACGCTGACCCACGCGCGCGGCGAAGGCTACTACTCCGATCCGTACAAGTCGCTCGACCGGCGTCCGTCCGAGCGCGTGCAGACCGCGCTGCAGCTGCGCTGGAACCACCACCTCGAGTCGCTGGGCGCGACGCTGCGGCTCGGCTGGCGCTACTACGCCGACAGCTGGGACGTGCGGTCGCACACCCTCACCGGCGAGTGGGTGCAGCCGCTCGCATCGGGCTGGACGATCACGCCCTCGCTGCGCTACTACACGCAGAGCGCGGCGAGCTTCTTCTACGCGCCGGTCTACGACCCGGTCCTGGGCGAACCCTTCCCGCCCGGCTACCTCGCCGCCCCCGACGCGGCCCGCTCGCCCGATGCGCGGCTGTCGGCCTTCGGCGCGGCCTCGATCGGGCTGCGCGTGCAGAAGGCGATCGACCGGTCGAACATCGTCGACCTGAAGGCCGAGCTCTACGAGCAGCGCAACGGCTGGCGCACGGGGGGGCCGGGCACGCCGGGACTCGCGCCGCTGCGCGCGACGATCGTGCAGGTCGGGTTGACGCACCTGTTCTGAGCCGCGAGCATCGTCCGATGGGCGAGGCCTTCGGCATCGGGTTCGACGCGATGGGCGGGCGCTGCGAGGTCCGCCTCGTCGCGCCCGACGAGGCGTCCGCGCGTCGCCTGGCGCAGGCCGCGATCGACGAGGTCCGCCGCATCGAGGCCAAGTACTCGCGCTACCGCGACGACTCGGTGATCGCCGCGATCAACCGGGCGGCCGGCGGCGCGCCGGTCGCCGTCGACGACGAGACGCGCGCGCTGCTCGCCTACGCGCACGCGCTGTGGGCCGACAGCGGCGGCCGCTTCGACGCGACCTCGGGGGTGCTGCGCCGCGCGTGGGACTTCCGCCGGGGCGTGGTGCCCGACGACGACACCCTCGACGCGCTGCGCCCGCTGATCGGATGGGACCGGGTCGAGGTCGACGCCGCCGGGGTGCGGCTGCCAGGCGCCGGCATGGAGCTCGACTTCGGCGGCTTCGGCAAGGAATACGCGGCCGACCGCGCGGCCGCCGCGCTCGCCGCGGCCGGCGCTCGCCACGGCTTCGTCGACCTCGGCGGCGACATCCGCGCCGTCGGCCCGCGGCCCGACGGCGCGCCCTGGTCGATCGGCGTGCAGGACCCGCGCGATCCGGCAGCGACCGTCGCGCGCTTCGATCTCGTCGACGGCGCGGTCTGCACCAGCGGCGACTACGAGCGCTTCCTCGAGGTCGACGGCGTGCGCCACTGCCACGTGCTCGACCCGCGGACCGGCCGCTCGGTGCGGCACTGGCGCTCCGTGACCGTGGTGGCGCCGGTCGCGGTGGCGGCCGGTGGCTACACGACGATCGCGATGCTGCTCGAGGCCGACGCGCCCGCCTACCTCGAGCGGACCGGGCTGCCATGGCTCGCCGTGGGGCCCGACGGCGCGGTGAGCGCGTCGGACGGCGCGGCCGCGGACCGCGGCTGAACCGCCGGCGGTTCGCCGGCCCCGCGCGTCCGTCCCGCATCGCGGCCGGGCCCGCGTCGCGGCTCCGATAGAATGCCCGGATGATCGAACACGACCGCCTGATCGCGCCGTCGCCGGCCTCGCCGGCCGAGGAGGCGGTCGAGCGCGCGCTGCGCCCGAAGTCGCTCGCCGACTACGTCGGCCAGCCGCGGATCCGCGAGCAGCTCGACATCTTCGTGGCCGCGGCCCGCAAGCGCCAGGAGGCACTCGACCACGTGCTGCTGTTCGGCCCGCCGGGGCTGGGCAAGACCACGCTCGCGCACATCGTCGCCGCCGAGATGGGCGTGAACCTGCGCCAGACCTCGGGCCCGGTGCTCGAGCGCCCCGGCGACCTCGCCGCGCTGCTCACCAACCTCGAGAAGAACGACGTCCTCTTCATCGACGAGATCCACCGGCTGAGCCCGGTCGTCGAGGAGATCCTGTACCCCGCGCTCGAGGACTTCCAGATCGACATCATGATCGGCGAGGGACCGGCCGCGCGCTCGATCAAGCTCGACCTGCAGCCCTTCACGCTGGTGGGCGCCACCACGCGCGCCGGCATGCTGACCAACCCGCTGCGCGACCGGTTCGGGATCGTCGCGCGGCTCGAGTTCTACGACGTGGACGACCTGACGAAGATCGTGACCCGCTCGGCCGCGCTGCTGCAGGCGCCGGTCGACGAGGGCGGCGCGCGCGAGATCGCGAAGCGCTCGCGCGGCACGCCGCGGATCGCGAACCGGCTGCTGCGCCGCGTCCGCGACTACGCCGAGGTCAAGGGCACGGGCCACGTCGACGCCGCGATCGCGGACCGCGCCCTCACCATGCTCGACGTCGACCGCGTGGGCCTCGACACGATGGACCGCAAGCTGCTGCTGGCGGTGCTCGAGAAGTTCTCGGGCGGGCCGGTGGGGCTGGACAACGTCGCCGCCGCGATCGGCGAGGCCGCGGACACCATCGAGGACGTGCTCGAGCCCTACCTGATCCAGCAGGGCTACCTGCAGCGCACGCCGCGCGGCCGCATGGCGACCGCGAGCGCCTGGCGGCACTTCGGGCTCGCGCAGCCCGGCGCCGCCGCCGCCGGGGACCTGTTCGACGGCGACGGAGCCCCGCGGTGAGCGCGCCGGTCGACCACGACGAGTTCGTCTGGCGGCTGAACGAGGCCACGCCGCGGACCTGGGTCACGCCGACGCTGATCGCGCTCAACGTCGCGGTCTGGCTGCTCAACGTCGCCAGCGGGCTGTCGCCGCTGTCGCCGTCGGCGGTCGAACTCGCGATGTGGGGCGGCAATCACCTGCCTCTCACGCGCGAGCAGCCGTGGCGGCTGCTGTCCGCCACCTTCCTGCACGGCGGCGTGCTGCACCTTGCGTTCAACATGTGGGCGCTTCGGGACACCGGCCGCCTCGCCGAGCGCTTCTACGGCAACTGGCAGCTGCTGCTGATCTACCTGGTCGCAGGCCTCGCCGGCTCGGTGGCGAGCCTGTTCTTCTCGGCGCGCACCGGCGTGTCGATCGGCGCGTCGGGCGCGATCTTCGGCGTGGTGGGCTGCCTGCTCGCGGCGATCTTCACGAAGGCCAACAAGCTGCCGCCCGGGCTGGTCTCGTCGATGCGCTCGTCGATGCTGGGCTTCGTCGGCTTCTCGCTCTTCATGGGCTTCACCGCGGGCTTCGTCGACAACGCCGCGCACATCGGCGGCCTGGTCGCCGGCTTCGTGATGGGCATGGTGCTCGCCGAGAAGTTCGACGTGCAGGAGTTCCGCCGGCAGGCACCGGTGCGCGCGGCCGCCGCGGTCGCGCTCGCCGCCGTCGCGCTGTGGGGTGCGTGGTCCATGCTGCCCGTCCCGGTCCGCTGACGGGCGACCGCTTCGCGCTTGCTAGAATCCCGGGCGATGACCGAGGCCCGCCGTTTCTCGATCCGCGTCCGCGTCTACTACGAGGACACCGACGCGGGCGGCATCGTCTACCACGCGACCTACCTGCGCTGGATGGAGCGCGCCCGCAGCGACTGGCTGCGCGCGCTCGGCGAGCGGCACGACGCGCTCGCCACGCAGGGGCTGCAGTTCGTCGTCAGCGAGATCGACATCAGGTACCGTCGGCCGGCCCGGCTCGACGACCTGCTCGACGTCGACCTCGAGGTCGTCGAGACGCGGCGCGCATCGCTGCGGCTCGCGCAGCGCACGCACCGGGTCGACGACGACGGCGGGCCGCTCGCCGAGGCCACGGTCCGCGTCGCGGTGATGGACCGCGCGAGCGGACGGCCCGCGCCGCTGCCGAAGCGGCTGCTCGACACGCTGGGAACCGAATGAACAACGACATGTCGATCCTCTCGCTGGTGACCAACGCCAGCGTCCTCGTGCAGTGCGTGATGGCGGGCCTGCTCGGGATCTCGATCGCCTCGTGGACGGTGATCTTCCGCAAGGGGTTCCAGGTGCGCGCGGCTCGCGCGGCCACGGACCGCTTCGAGTCGGAGTTCTGGCGCGGCGGCGACCTGAACGCGCTCTATGCGCGCACCAGCGAGCAGCCCGGCGACCACGGGCCGCTCGCGCGGATCTTCGAGTCGGGCATGCGCGAGTTCCTGAAAGGCCGCCAGCAGAAGCCAGGCGACCCGAACGCGATGCTCGAGGCCGCGCGACGCGCGATGCGCGCGTCGTACCAGCGCGAGATGGACGCGCTCGAGTCCAGCCTCGCGTTCCTGGCGTCGGCCGGCAGCGTCAGCCCCTACATCGGCCTGTTCGGCACGGTCTGGGGCATCATGAACTCGTTCCGCGGGCTGGCGAACGTCAAGCAGGCGACGCTCGCCGCGGTGGCGCCCGGCATCGCCGAGGCGCTGGTGGCGACCGCGATCGGCCTGTTCGCCGCGATCCCGGCCTTCGTCGCCTACAACCGCTTCGCCTACGACGTCGAGCGCCTGTCGAACCGCTTCGACACCTTCGTCGAGGAGTTCTCGAACATCCTGCAGCGCCAGGTGCGCTGAGCCGGGAGACCGCGATGCCCTCCGTCTCCTCGTCCCGCCGCGGCGGCCGGCGCCGCTTCGTGTCCGAGATCAACGTCGTCCCCTACATCGACGTGATGCTCGTGCTGCTGGTGATCTTCATGGTCACCGCGCCGCTGATGCCGCCGGGGCAGATCGAGGTGCCGAGCGTGGGCCGGAGCTCGACCCCGCCCGACGCGCTGGTGGAGATCCGGCTGGCGCCCGGCGGCGAGATCCGGATGGTCACGCGCAACATGCCCCAGCAGTTCGACCGCACGATCGGCGAGCGCGACATCGCGCCGACGCTCAAGGGCTTCGGCGAACCGGACAAGCTCGCGGTCCTGATCGCGGCCGACCAGAAGGTGCCCTACGGCGACGTGCTGAAGCTGATGGACGAGGTGCGCGCCGCGGGCGCGGGCCGCGTCGGGCTGATGG
>JBAXJZ010000329.1:0-5280 GCA_037137595.1 Burkholderiales bacterium
CTCTGCTTTCGCGCCGTTCTGGCGCGTCCGTTTGCATTATGTCCTCCTTGGATCGTCGCGTGGCGCACCTGCTCGACGGCTCGGGTCTGACGGCGGTGCAGCGCGAGGAGCAACTCGTCGCCGTGACCGTGACCGTGGCTGTCGTTGACCAGCTTGAACCGGTCGACGTCACAGAACAGCAACGCGACGAACGTGTCGCGGCCGGCGCCCCGGGCGATGGCCCCGTTGACGAACTCGTGCACGGATGCGCGGTTCGGCAGTCCGGTGAGGGGGTCGGTCGCGGCCCGCTCCTCCGAGGCCCGGTAGTGCCGGCGCAGCGTGCGCGCGAGCGCCACCGCCAGCAGCGAGGCCGCGACCGCGACGCCGCCGTCGACGACGCGGGTGAGCACCGCCGCGTCGTGCACCCCCAGGCCGAGCGACTGCAGCGCGACCGCGACGACGATCGACACCACGACGTCGGAGCGCCGCTCGCAGTGCAGTGCCACCGACGCGATCGGGAACACGTAGAGCGCCTCGAGCCGGACGGTCTCTCCGGTGAGCAGGTCGACCCCGAAGATCACCGCCATCGACAGCAGCGCGCCGAGCAGCGCGCGCCGCGGGGCCAGGCCGCCGGGCCTCAGCCCCCGATCCACCCAGGCGGCGAGCCGCTCGGCCGCCGGACTCGGCGCCGTGGCGGCCATGCCGCCGTGCGTGTGCGTGCGCGCCGGATCGGCGGCGATGGGTTCGAGGCTCCGACGCATCCTGGTCTGCCTTCGTGAGAGAACCGTGCCGGCTATCGTAGCGCGAGCCCGGCGGCGGGTGCAGTCGGCACGCACCGTGTCCGACCGTCGATGCGCACGGCGGCCGCGTCGGCACGCGAGGGCCTTCCGCGGACCGCGACGCCGGACGCGGGCCGTCCGTCCCGGTCGAGCGCGATCAATGCGGCGTTCGGCCGCGCGCGTAGGGTGCATCCACGAGGCGTCGCCTCGATCGCGGTCCCATGGCGGCCGATCGGCCGCGGTGCCGGGCTGTCGCAGCCAACGCATGGAGTCGAAGATGGGACATCGAGACAAGCTCCGCCCCGCCGCGGTTCGCGGCACGCTGCGTGTGGTCGCGCTCGCCGCGGCGGCGACCCTGTCGACCGCCTGGTCGGCGGAGGTCGCCTACGACATCACGGTGTGCACGCACGGCCGTACCGCCATGCTGGAATCGAACCCGGAGATCACGGCCTTCGGCGTCGAGAGCTGGGGCATCGTGACGAACGCCAGCGTTCCGCAGTGGGAGAAGGCGACGACCCACTGCGTCGGCTACACGCGGGTCGTCAACGGCAAGGGCTCGGGCAAGGGCGTGTGCAAGTGGGTGTTCGCGAATGGCGACACCGGCGTCGGCGAGTGGGAGATTCCGGCGGTCGGCGAGCCCGCGTGGACCTGGCTGATGGGCAGCGCAGGCATGAAGGGCGTCCAGGGCGGAGGCACCTTCCGCACCGTCTTCAGCGGCAAGCCCGCCGAGGCGGGCACCAGCCAGGGCTGCCGGCGGGACTGGGGGAAGTACACGCTGCCCTGAACGGCCGCGCCCGGCGACCGATCAGCCCGCCGCGATCGGATTGCGCAGCACGCCGACCTTGTCGATCTCGATCTCGACCACGTCGCCCGCCTTCATCCAGACCGGCGGCGTGCGCCGCGCGCCGACGCCGCCCGGCGTGCCGGTGACGATCACGTCGCCCGGCTCCAGCGGCGCCACCGTCGACACGTAGGCGATCTGCCGGGCGATCGAGTGGATCATCATCTCGGTCGTCGCGCGCTGCATCTCCTGGCCGTTCAGCCGCGTGATCAGCGTCATCGAGGTGCCGAACGGGATCTCGTCGCTCGTCACCATCCACGGGCCCAGCGCGCCGCTGTGCCAGAAGTTCTTGCCCGGCGCGAACTGCGAGGTGTGGCGCTGCCAGTCGCGGATGCTGCCGTCGTTGAAGCAGGCGTAGCCGGCGATGTGCTTCGCCGCGTCGGCCTGCGCGATGCGCCGGCCGCCGCGGCCGATGATCACCGCGATCTCGCCCTCGTAGTCGAACTGGATCGACTCGGGCGGGACGATCATCGCCTGGCCGTGGCCCACCTGCGCGTCGGCCCAGCGGGTGAAGAACGTCGGCTGCTCGGTGAGCTCGCGGCCGGTCTCCTTGACATGCTCGTGGTAGTTCAGGCCGCAGCACCAGACCTTGCCCGGGTCGGGGATCGTGGGCAGCTGCGCCACCGCGTCGAACGCGGCGTCGGCCTTGCGGCCCGCGGCCCACGCGGCCACCTTCGCGAGGCCGTCGGCCGCGAGCGCGGCCTTCAGCGTCGGGAACTGCGACGTGGCGTCGATCACGCCGCCGTCGACCACCGGGCCCCACGCGGGGCGCCCATCGAGGATGAAGCTCGCCAGTTTCATGTGTTGCTCCCTGTCGGAATTCGGATGGTTGGGGGTCAGTCGAGCTTCACGCCCGCCTTCTTCACGACCGCGCCCCAGCGCTCGCGGTCGGCCTTCAGGAACGCGGCGAACTCCGCGGGCGTGTTGCCCGCCGGGTCCGCGGCGAAGCCGCGCCACAGCTCGACGAAGTCCGGCGACTTCGCGCCGGCGGCCACCGCGGCCGCGAGTCTCTCGCGGATCGGCGCGGGTGTCCCGGCGGGCGCGAACACTCCGATCCAGGCCACCGGCTGGAAGTCGGCGAGGCCCTGTTCGGCGAAGGTCGGCACGTCCGGGAACAGCGGATGGCGGCCCTGGCCGCTGATCGCCAGCAGCTTGAGCTTGCCGCCCTTCACGTTGCCCACCGCGGCGGGCAGCGCGTCGAACATCAGCTGCATCGTGCCCGCGAGCAGGTCCGCGTACGGGCTCGAGGTGTTGTAGGGCACGAAGCGGATCGGCGCGCCGGTGAGGCTGGTGAACCACTCGCCGCTCAGGTGCGAGTAGGTGCCGATGCCCTGCGTGGCCGCCGACAGCGCGTCGGGATTCGCCTTCGCGAAGGCGACGAGCTCGCGCGCGTCGTTCGCCTTCACCGACGGATGTGCGATCAGCCCGGTGCGCAGCGCGCCCACCAGGCTCACCGGCAGGAAGTCGCGGTCCGCGTCGTAGGGCAGCTTCGAGTAGACGAAGGGCTGGATCGACAGCGTGCTGGTGAAGCCCATGTACAGCGTGTAGCCGTCGGCCGGCGCCTTCGCCGCGAGGTCGGTGCCGATCTGCCCGGCCGCGCCGGGCCGGTTCTCGATCACCACCGGCTGGCCGATCGCGGCCTGGATCTTCGGCGCGATCTGCCGCGCGTTGGTGTCGGGCCCGGTGCCCGCGGCGAAGGGCACCACGATGCGCACCGGCCTGTTCGGCCAGTCCGCCTGCGCGAAGGCGGCGCGCGGCGCGGCGGCGACGACGGGCGCGGCGAGCAGGCCGGCGGCGAGACGGCGTCGGGTCGGGGTCATCGGGGGCCTCCTCGGTCTGTGTCGTGGCCGGCATGCGCCGGCTCGGGGCCGCGCGGACGGACGTCTCCGGTCCGCGGGGCGCGATCGTTGCCGGAACGCAGTCTCCATCGAGCCGCATGAATTGTCAATCGGTGAGAATTCGTGCGAAGATCCGGCGGACCGGAGCGTATGGCACCGGCCGCACCGATCGGAATGCGAGAGAAACGAGGAGATGTCGATGACCCAGTCGTCCCTGCCCGGCGGACCGCCCGAGCTGCGCTTCAGCCACTTCGGCTTCTACGTGAAGGACATCGACGCGATGGAGGCCTTCTACACCGGGGTGCTCGGCCTCACCGTCACCGACCGCGGCGACCTCGGCGCCACGAAGCTGGTGTTCATGAGCCGCGATCCCGAGGAGCACCACCAGCTGGTGCTCGCGAGCGGCCGCCCGGCCGAGCCCGCGTTCAACCCCATCAACCAGATCTCGTTCCGCGTCGCCGACGTCGCCGCGCTGCGCGCGCTGAACCGCCGGCTGAAGGCGGCCGCCGCCGCGGACCTCGTCGCGGTCACCCACGGCAACGCCCTCTCGGTCTACTTCCGCGATCCCGAGGGCAACCGCCTCGAGGTCTTCTTCGACACGCCCTGGTACTGCACGCAGCCGCTGCGCGTGCCGGTGGACCTCGAGCAGCCGGATGACGCGCTGCTCGCCGAATCCGAGCGCCTCGCGCGCGGCCAGCCCGACTTCGAGCCGCGCGCGCAGTGGGTCGAGCGCATGCGGGCGCGGATGCGGAGGGACTGAGGTGGGCGCGGACACCGCCCGCGTCGTCGAGGCCGACGTCGCGATCCTCGGCCTGGGGCCGGTGGGCGCCACGCTCGCGAACCAGCTCGGCGCGGCCGGCCTCTCGGTCGTCGTGGTGGAGCGCGAGCGCGAGGTCTTCCCGCTGCCGCGCGCGATCCACTTCGACGGCGAGGTGATGCGGGTCTTCCAGTCGCTCGGCCTGCGCGCGCAGATCGAGCCGATCTCGCGGCCCGGCCTGCAGGGCATGCACTTCGTCAACGCCGAGGACCGCGTGCTGATGGTCCGCGCCGGCACCGCGGCCGAGGGCCCGCAGGGCTGCGCGAACAACCACTACTTCCACCAGCCCGAGCTGGAGGCGGTGCTGCGCCGCGGCCTCGCGCGCTACCCGAACGTGCGTCTGCTGCTCGGCCGCGAGGCGGTCGAGATCGGGGAGACGCCCGACGGCGTGCGGCTCGTGCTGGCCGACCCCGACACCGACGCGCCCGCCGAGGTCCGCGCGCGCTGGCTCGTCGGCTGCGACGGCGGCCGCTCGCCGGTGCGCCGCGCGATCGGCTCGACGATGGAGGACCTCGGCCTGCACCAGCCCTGGCTGGTGTTCGACGCGGTCATGCTGACCGACGACCACGGCCTGCCCGACCACACCGTGCAGCGCTGCGACCCCGCGCGTCCGATGACCCTCGTGCGCGGCACCGGCCGTCGCCGCCGCTGGGAGATCATGCTGATGCCCGGCGACGACCCCGAGACCCTCGGCCGCCCGGAGAACGTCTGGCCGATGATCTCGCGCTGGGTCACGCCCGCGACCGCGCGCCTAGAGCGCAGCGCGATCTACACCTTCCACTCGGTGATCACACACGGCTGGCGGCGCGGCCGCCTGCTGCTCGCCGGCGACAGCGCGCACCAGACCCCGCCCTTCCTCGGCCAGGGCCTGTGCGCCGGCATCCGCGACTGCGCGAACCTCGCGTGGAAGCTCGTGCGCGTGGCGCGCGGCGCCGCGCCCGAGTCGCTGCTCGACACCTACGAGCCCGAGCGCCGCCCGCACGTGCGTGCCTTCATCGAGCTCGCGGTGAAGCTCGGCGCCGTCAT
>JBAXJZ010000330.1:0-5273 GCA_037137595.1 Burkholderiales bacterium
GCCCGCGTCCCGTGGCGGACGGCGACCCCCTGCTGCGGCCGCGCCGCAGCGCGGCGACCGCGCGACCGTCGGCGGCGACCGTCGACGGCCACCGGCGGCGGCTCGCGCGCGGCGGCCGGGCGGCCCGAGGATCAGATGTAGGCGCTGACCCGGAACGGCGTGCGCCGCATCGCGAGACCCAGCGACAGCGCGGCACGGTCGCCGGTCTTCAGCATCCGGTCGGCGAGCGGCAGCACCGCCGCCTCCTCGAATCGCGCGTGCGCGATGTAGGCCGACACCAGCTGCTCGACCGCCTGCGCGTCGAGCTCGGCGGCCTTGCCGCGGCCGAGCCGGCGCAGCGCCGGCTCGATCCGGTCCCACAGCGACTCGAGCTCGCGGTGCTCGCGGGCGAGCCGCGTGACGAGCGCCTCGACCAGCCCCTTCTCGTCACCGGGCGCCGCGCTGTGGCGCATCGACGGGAACAGCTCGCGTTCCTCCTCGTCGTGGTGCTCGAGGACCACGTCGTTGAAGAAGCGGTGGATCTGCGCGGCCGAGGTGCGCACGCCCTCGTCGAGACCGCGCTGCTCGAGCTGGGCCGGCAGCACGTGCAGCCGGGCCATGGTGTCGAGGATGCCGACGTGCGAGGTGGAGAACGAGGCGACGGCCTCGTCGGCGAAGGCGGCCGAGGCGGCGGCGGTGGGGACGGCGGCGTTCATGCGGGGCTCCGTGACGGGCGGCGTGCGCCCGCGCGACGGTCGCGGGGGCGGCGACGGCCCATCGTCCCACCCGGACCGCGCCGCCGGTTGACCTGGGTCAAGCGCCCGGACGCGGCCGCCGGCACGGCTTGACGCAGGTCACGTGCGCGCCGGTGCCGCCGGCCGCGCCGTTCAGCCGATCGCCGACGCGCTCTGCGCCTGCGCGCGCAGCACGTGCTTCTGGATCTTGCCGGTGGAGGTCTTGGGCAGCTCGACGAAGCGGATCTCGCGCGGGCACTTGAAGGCCGCGAGGTGCCTGCGGCAGTGCGCGATCAGCTCGTCGGCCAGCGCCTTCTCCGCCGCCGCGTCGGCCGGCCGGTGCGAGGGCCTCAGCTCGACGAAGGCGAGCGGCGTCTCGCCCCACTTGGCGTCGGGCCGCGCCACCACGCCCGCCGCCATCACCGCCGGATGCCGGTAGAGCGCGTCCTCGACCTCGATGGAGGAGATGTTCTCGCCGCCGGAGATGATGATGTCCTTCGCGCGGTCCTTCAGCTTCACGTAGCCGTCGGCGTGCAGCACGCCGAGGTCGCCGGTGCGGAACCAGCCGCCCTCGAAGGCCTCGCGCGTGGCCTTCTCGTTCTTCAGGTAGCCCTTCATCACCACGTTGCCGCGGAAGACCACCTCGCCCATCGTCGTGCCGTCGCGCGGCACCTCCTTCATCGTCTGCGGATCGACCACCGTGCAGCCCTGCTGGACCTGGTAGCGCATGCCCTGGCGACCGTTCAGGTCCACCTGCTCGGCGAGCGGCCGCGTCGTCCAGTCCTCGTGCTTCGCGCAGGCGGCGGCCGGCCCGTAGACCTCGGTGAGGCCGTAGACGTGGGTCACGTCGAAGCCCATCGTCGCCATGCCCTCGATCATCGCGGCCGGCGGCGCGGCGCCGGCCACCATCGCCTTCACCTGCCAGTCGATGCCCTCGCGCAGTTCGGCGGGCGCCGCGATCAGCGTGCTGTGCACGATCGGCGCGCCGCAGTAGTGGGTCACGCGGTGCTCGCGGATCAGCCGGAAGATCAGCGCGGCGTCCACCTTGCGCAGGCAGACGTTGGTGCCGGCCACCGCCGGCAGCGTCCACGGGAAGCACCAGCCGTTGCAGTGGAACATCGGCAGCGTCCACAGGTAGACCGGGTGGCGCGGCAGGTTCCAGGCGAGCACGTTGCCCACCGCGTTCAGGTAGGCGCCGCGGTGGTGGACCACCACGCCCTTCGGGTTGCCGGTGGTGCCCGAGGTGTAGTTGAGGCCGATCGCGTCCCACTCGTCGTCCGGCATCCGTGGCGTGAACGCCGACGGATCGCCCTGCGCCACGAAGGCCTCGTACTCGATCTCGCCGAAGCACTCGCCCGCGCCGGTGTGCTCGGGATCGTCGACGTCCACGACGAACGGCACGCGCCCGCCCGTGGTGCGCAGCTGCTCGACCGCCGCCTTCGCCGCCGCCGAGAACTCGCGGTCGACGATCAGCACCTTGCTGTCGGAGTGCCCGAGCACGAAGGCGACCGTGGCGGCGTCGAGCCGCGTGTTGATGCAGTGGAGGACGGCGCCGGTCATCGGCACCGCGAAGTGCGCCTCGATCATCGGCGGCGTGTTCGGCAGCATCACCGCCACGGTGTCGCCGTCGCCGAGGTCCATCGCCGCGAGCCGCGCGGCCAGCGCCCGCGCGCGAGCGCGCACCTCGGCCCAGGTCCGGCGCAGCGGCCCGTGGACCACCGCCAGCCGGTCGGGATAGACGTCGGCCGCCCAGTCGAGCAGCGACAGCGGCGTCAGCGGCACGTGGTTCGCGGGGGTACGGTCCAGGCCCTGGCGGTAGGGATTCGGATGCGTCGGCATGGTGCGCGGGTTCCGGAGTGGGGGTGGGACCGGCCGATTCTAGGCTCGGGCGTCCAGGACGGACCGCCGGGCACGTTCCGGGCCTCGGTTCACCTGGGTGCGATCCTCGGTAAATGTCCTATTGCACCGCAGCAAGATAGTGCTAGCCTGGATGCGCCGGTTCGCCGGAGAAGGAGTCTCCATGCCCCATCTGGTCCATGTGCTGGGTGTCGCCGACCGTGACGCACTGCACCAACACTTCGCGGCCCTCGAACCCGGGGACCTGCGGATGCGGTTCGGTCGCCAACCCGACGCGGGCTGGCTTCGGCTGTACGTCGAGGGCATCGACTTCGCGCGCGACGCGGTGCTCGGCGTGCGCGACGGCGCCCGCCTGGCCGGTGTCGCACACGTGGCGCTGTTCGACGGGGCCGCCGAGCTCGGCCTGTCGGTGCTGCCTAGTCACCGCCGACGCGGCATCGCGTCGGCGCTGTTCGACCGGGGCGTGCTGCACGCACGCAACCGCGGCATCGTCGAGCTGTTCATCCACTGCCTGTCCGAGAACCAGGCGATGCGGCACATCGCGCGCAACGCCGGCATGCGGATCCTCGTCGAAGGCGTCGACGCCGATGCCTGGATCGAGCTGCCCCCGGCCACGCCGTTCACGCTCGGCCAGGAACTGGTCGCTAGGCAACTGACGCGGGTCGATCGGGCACTGGCGCCGCGGGGGGCGAAGCGGGACGCGACGGCGCGCTCGGAAGCCTGACGCGGAAGACCGAGCCCCGGCCGGCCACGCTGTCGACCTCGATCCGGCCGCCCATCAGCTCGACGAGGCGGCGCGACAGCGCCAGGCCGATGCCGCTGCCCTCGATGTCGCCGTGTTCGCGGCCCAGCCGCTCGAAGGGCTCGAACAGCCGCGAGAGCTCGGTGGCGGTGAGGCCGGGGCCGTCGTCCTCCACCGAGATCCAGGTCCAGCGGCCGTCGTGCTCGCCGGCCTCGATCCGCACCGTGCCGCCGCGCCGGTTGTACTTCACCGCGTTCGACATCAGGTTCACCAGCACCTGGCGCAGGCGCGTCGGGTCGGCGTGGACCGCGAGCGGCGGGCCGTCCTCGGGCAGGCCGACCAGCCGCACGCCGGCGTCGGCCGCCGGCAGCGAGACCAGCTTCAGCGACTGGCGGCAGACCGCGCGAACGTCGATCGCCTCGCGCTGCAGCCGCATCCGGTCGGACTCGATCCGGGTCAGGTCGAGCACCTCGTCGATCAGCGCGCCGAGGTGGCCGCCGGCCTCGCGGACCGCGCGTACGCGCTCGCGCTGCACGGGCGGCAGCGGCGCATCGGTGTCGATCTCCATCAGCTGCGCGAAGCCGAGCACCGCGTTCAGCGGCGTGCGCAGCTCGTGGCTCATCCGCGAGAGGAAATCGGACTTCGCGCGGCTCGCGGCCTCGGCCTCGGCGCGCGCGCGCTCGGCCGACTCGATGCGCCGACGCTCGCGCGCGTCCCGCATCACCAGCGTGTAGAGCATCGCGCCGCCCTCGACCGTCACCGGCGCGAGCGTGGCCTCGACCTGGAACTCGGTGCCGTCGGCGTGCAGCACGAGCAGCGTGCGGCCGGCGCCCGGGCCGCCGGCGGCGTCGAGCGCCGCGCGGCGCATCGTCTGCAGCGCGTCGCCGCGCAGCCGCGGCGGCACCATCGGCAGGAACGGACGGCCGAGCACGTCGGCGGCCGGCCGGCCGAACATCGACTCGGCCGCCGGGTTGAAGAGCAGCACGCGGCCGGCCTCGTCGAGCGCGACGATCGCGTCGTGCGCCGAATCGATCACCGCCGACAGCCGCGCGCGGCTGTCGACCAGCGCGCGCTCGGCGGCCTTGCGCGCCGAGATGTCGGTGATGGCGCCGTAGCTGCGGATCGGGCGACCCGCGTCGTCCCAGACCGCGAAGCCGTGCGCCGCGATCCACAGGTGGCCGCCGTCGGCCCGCCGCAGCCGGTATTCGCCATCGAGCGGCACGCGCCGCTCGAACATCGCGGCGATGTCGGCGAGCATGCGGACGCGGTCGTCGGGGTGGATGCGGGTGGGGTCCTGCCCGAGCCGCGGCAGCACGGTCCCCGGCGGGTAGCCGAGCATCTCCAGGTACGAGTCCGAGTGGAAGCCGCGACCGGCGACCAGGTCGTGGTCCCAGATGCCGGAGCCGGTGGCGGAGAACACCAGCGCGAGCTGCTCGCGCTGCCGGCGCAGCGAGGCCTCGACGCGCTTGTGCTCGGTGATGTCGAGCTTGACCGCGACCACCTGCGGCGGCTCGCCCTGCCGGGAGGCCAGCACGCTGAGCGCGACCCGCGCCCAGACGATCCGGCCGTCCCGGTGCAGGTAGCGCTTCTCGAACACCGTGCCGCCCTCGCCGCCGGCCCAGCGGCGCAGCGCGGCCGCGTGCAGCGCACGATCCTCGGGATGGGTGACCTCGGCGATCTCGCGGCCGAGCAGCGCCTCGCGCGGCAGCCCGAGCATCGCGCAGAACGCGTCGTTGACCATCACGTAGCGGCCGCGCTCGCTGACCGAGATCGCCGCGTTCGACTGCTCGAACATCGCGCGCAGCTGGCGCTCGCGCAGCGCGAGCCGGGCCTGCGTGCGCTCGAAGCGGCGGCGCGCGCCCAGCGCGACGGTCGCGAGCGCGACGGCCAGCACGAGGAACAGCCAGGCGACCCAGGGGCCCCCGTCGGGACGACTGCGCACGAAGGGGCCGAGGCCCGCG
>JBAXJZ010000331.1:0-5264 GCA_037137595.1 Burkholderiales bacterium
CGCCGGCTCGAGCTGGTACTGGCTCGGGACCACGACGGCCGCGGGCCTGGTCTCGCCCGGTGACCCCGGTTCGTTCAACGTCGAGTTCCTCGACGGCGGCCAGCTCGCCGCGCAGCTCGACTGCAACACCGGCGGCGCCGCGTGGTCGCAGAGCGGCACGGCGCTGACGATCGGCCCCGTGCGCAGCACCCGCAAGGCCTGCCCGAACGCGTCCGAGGCGGACCGCTTCGGCCAGCAGCTGTCGATGGTGAAGGGCGCGCGGCTGTCGATGGGCCTGCTCGAGCTCTCGCTCGGCGAGGCGGGCCAGATGGTGCTGGCCCGCGATCCCGACTGGAAGCTGCGTGCCTTCGATTGCCCGAACGGCGTCGCGCCGATGCTCGTGGCCTTCGGGCGCGAACAGGCGGTCCTGCGCTGGCGCGGCAATGCCTGGCAGATGCGCGTGCAGCCGACCGGCACGGGGGTGCGCTACGCGTCGGGCAACGCGATCCTGTTCGCGAAGGGCAACGAGGCCTCGCTGATCAACGAGGGCAAGCAGGTCGCCGGCCCCTGCATCTCGCGGCGCTGAGCGCGGGGGAACGGTCGGCGCGCGGGCGCGCCGTCCGGCCGCGGGGCCCGGGTCGCGGCGGCATCGCCGCGATCCGCGCCGGCCCCCGTCAGCGGGCGATCTTCCCCAGCCGCTGCCAGGTGTCGACCACCGTGTCGGGGTTCAGCGAGATCGACGAGATCCCCTGCTGCATCAGCCACTCGGCGAGGTCGGCGTGGTCGGACGGGCCCTGCCCGCAGATGCCGACGTACTTGCCCGCCTGCCGGCAGGCGACGATCGCCCGCTCGAGCAGCGCCTTGACGGCCGGATCGCGCTCGTCGAAGCCTTCGGCGACCAGGCCCGAGTCGCGGTCGAGGCCGAGCGTCAGCTGGGTCAGGTCGTTCGAGCCGATCGAGAAGCCGTCGAAGTGCTGCAGGAACTGCTCGGCGAGGATCGCGTTCGACGGGATCTCGCACATCATGATGACCTTCAGGGCGCCCTGCCCATCCGCGCCCGCGCCCTCGCCGCGCCGCAGCCCATGCTTGGCGAGCAGGCCGATGACGAGTTCCGCCTCGCGCACGGTGCGCACGAAGGGCACCATCAGCTCGACGTTGGTCAGCCCCATCTCCTCGCGCACGCGCTTCATCGCGCGGCACTCCATCTCGAAGCACTCGGCGAAGTCCGGCGAGATGTAGCGCGAGGCGCCGCGGAACCCGAGCATCGGGTTCTCCTCTTCGGGCTCGTAGCGGCTGCCGCCGATCAGCTTGCGGTACTCGTTCGACTTGAAGTCGGACAGCCGCACGATCACCGGCCGCGGCCAGAACGCCGCCGCGATCGTCGCCACGCCTTCGGCGAGCTTGTCGACGTAGAACGCGCGCGGGCTCGAATGGCCGCGGGCGATGCTCTCCACCGCCTTCTTCAGGTCGGGCGCGACGTTCGGGTAGTCGAGGATCGCCTTCGGGTGGACGCCGATGTTGTTGTTGATGATGAACTCGAGCCGCGCGAGGCCGACGCCCTGGTTCGGCATCTGCGCGAACTCGAAGGCGAGCTGCGGGTTGCCGACGTTCATCATGATCTTCACCGGGATCTCGGGCAGCGCGCCCTGCGAGACCTCGGTGACCTCGGTCTCGAGCATGCCGTCGTAGATGTGGCCGGTGTCGCCCTCGGCGCACGAGACGGTGACCAGCGCACCGTCGCTCAGCCGGTCGGTGGCGTCGCCGCAGCCCACCACCGCCGGGATGCCGAGCTCGCGGGCGATGATCGCCGCGTGACAGGTGCGGCCGCCGCGGTTGGTGACGATCGCCGACGCGCGCTTCATCACCGGCTCCCAGTTCGGGTCGGTCATGTCGGTGACCAGCACGTCGCCGGGCTGCACGCGCTCCATCTCGCTCGCGTCGCCGACGATCCGCACCGGGCCTGCGCCCACCTTCTGGCCGATCGCGCGGCCGCTGGCCAGCACGTCGGAGGTGGCCTTCAGCCGGAACTTCAGCTGCGTGCCGTCGTGCTGCGACTTCACCGTCTCCGGGCGCGCCTGCAGGATGTAGAGCTTGCCGTCGACGCCGTCGCGGCCCCACTCGATGTCCATCGGCCGGCCGTAGTGGGTCTCGATGATCACCGCGTAGCGGGCGAGTTCGACGACCTCGTCGTCGGCGAGCGAATACCGGGTGCGCAGCTCGACCGGCGTGTCGACGGTGCGCACGCTGCGGCCGGTGCCGCCGGCCGGGTCGAACTCCATCTTGATCAGCTTGGAGCCCAGCTGCCGGCGGATGATCGGCCGGTGGCCGGCCGCGAGCATCGGCTTGTGGACGTAGAACTCGTCGGGATTCACCGCGCCCTGCACCACGGTCTCGCCCAGGCCGTAGGCCGAGGTCACGAAGACCACGTCGGGGAAACCGGACTCGGTGTCGATGGTGAACATCACGCCCGAGGCACCGAGGTCCGAGCGGACCATCCGCTGCACGCCGGCCGACAGCGCGACCTCGGCGTGGGCGAAGCCCTTGTGCACGCGGTAGGAGATCGCGCGGTCGTTGTAGAGCGACGCGAAGACGTGCTTGATCCGGTCCAGCACCGCCTCGATGCCGACGACGTTGAGGTAGGACTCCTGCTGGCCGGCGAAGGACGCGTCGGGCAGGTCCTCGGCGGTGGCGGACGAGCGGACCGCGACCGAGATCTCGGCCCCTGAGGCGGCCGACATCCGCGCGAAGTGCTCGCGGATCTCGGTCTCGAGGCGCGCGGGCAGCGGCGCCTCGACGACCCAGCGGCGGATCTCGGCGCCGCACGCGGCGAGCGCCTTCACGTCGTCGACGTCGAGCGCGTCCAGGCGCGCGTTGATGCGGGCGGTGAGGTCGTTGTCGTTCAGGAAGTCGCGGAACGCGAGCGCCGTGGTGGCGAAGCCGCCGGGCACGCGCACGCCGGCGTGGGCCAGCTGGCTGATCATCTCGCCGAGCGAGGCGTTCTTGCCGCCGACCGACTCGACGTCGGTCATCCGCAAGTCCTCGAACGGGACGACGTAGCGTCCGTCGTGGGGGTGGGTCATGGGAAGGTCCTGGAGGGTGGGGAAGCGGTCGCGGCCGCGCGCCGGGCGGGCGCGGCGAATGCTGTAGGCGGGGCGCTGGCGGGCGGGCCAACGGCACGGCTGCAACACTCGGGTGGGTCCGACCCCGTGTGTCGGCCGATTTTACTGTGCGCGACCGGGCGCCGCCGAGGAAAATGCCCTGTCAGACCGCCAGCCGCGGCCGCGTACGCAGCACTACGCATGCCGACCGCGCAGGCCTGCCGGTCCCCCGCACGCCCCCTTCCCGACCGCGCCGCCGTGCGCCCGCACCGAGGTCCACCATGCCCGACTCCCGCCCGCGCACCGCCGACCGCACGGTGTTCTTCGTCTCGGACGGCACGGGCATCACCGCCGAGACCTTCGGCCATTCGGTGCTGTCGCAGTTCGAGGGGCTCAAGGTCCGGCAGGTCCGGCTGCCCTTCATCGACACCGCCGAGAAGGCGGACGAGGCGGTCACGCGGATCAACCACCAGGGACTGCTCGACGGCCGGCGGCCGATCGTCTTCAGCACGCTGGTGAACCCGCAGATCAACGAGATCGTCCGCACCGCCGAGGCGCTGTTCCTCGACCTGATCGCCACCTTCGTCGGGCCGCTGGAGACCGAGTTCGGCGTGAAGTCCACGCACACCATCGGCCGCTTCCACGCGGTCGCCGAGTCGGACCGCTACAAGCAGCGGATCGAGGCGATCCACTTCTCGATGGCTCACGACGACGGCCAGCTCCACAAGGACCTCGAGCAGTCGGACGTGATCTTCGTCGGGGTCTCGCGCTGCGGGAAGACGCCGACCAGCCTGTACCTCGCCGTCCAGCACGGCATCAAGGCGGCGAACTATCCGCTGATCCCCGACGACTTCGAGCGCCGCCGGCTGCCCGACGTGCTCTACCGCTACAAGTCGAAGCTGTTCGGCCTGACGATCTCGCCCGAGCGGCTCTCCGAGGTCCGCAACGAACGGCGGCCGGGCAGCCGGTACGCCGCCATCGAGACCTGCCGGATGGAGGTCAACGAGGCCGAGGCGATGATGAAGCGCGAGGGCATCCACTGGCTGTCGACGACGACGCGATCGATCGAGGAGATCGCGACCACGGTGCTCACCCGGCTCGAGCTCGAGTAGGCGGACGCCGTCTCAGCGGGGCGTCGCCGCGAGCCGCTGCCGGCGCTGCTCGAACAGGCAGACCGCGGCCGCGGCCGCGACGTTCATCGACTCCACGCCCTCGGCCTGCGGGATCCGCACCCATCGGCCGACATCCGCGGCGATCTCCTCGGACAGACCCTCCCCCTCGTTGCCGAGCAGCCAGAGCGCGGGCCGGCGCAGGTCGGCCTCGTACAGCGAGGCCGCGTCGCGGACCCGCGTCCCGACGGCCTCGACGGCGAGCCGCGCCCGCACGGCCGTCCACGGCACCGCCTCGTGGATCGACAGGTGGAAATGGGCCCCCATGCCTGCGCGCAGCACCTTCGGCGACCAGCACCAGGCAGTGCCCGGCGCGGTCAGCACCGTGCGTACGCCGGCGGCCGCGCAGCTGCGCAGCAGCGTGCCGACGTTGCCCGGGTCCTGGATCCGGTCGAGGTAGACCGCATCGGCGTCGATCGACGCCGGCAGGCCCGGCCGCGGCGTGTCGACGACGAAGACCAGGCCGATGCCGTGCTGGACCGTGGAGACCGCGGCGAACAGCTCGTCGGCCAGCTCGGTCGGCACGAGGCCGTGCCGGGCCAGCAGCGGCCCCACCTCGGGATGCACGAGGCCGCCCGCGGTCGCGAACGCCGCGTGCGGCGCGCCGCGCCGCGCGAGCCAGGCCTCGCACAGGTGGATGCCCTCGAGCACCGAGCGGCCCACGCGGCGGCGCTCCTTCGCCGAATGCGCGAGTTCGGCCAGCTCGCGGAAGGCGGCGTTGTCGCGGGAGGTGATGCGGCGCGGACCCGCGCTCATGGCGTGCCCCCGCGCGCCGCGATCGCGTCTCGGACCGGCGCGAAGCTGCGCCGGTGGGCCTCGCAGGGCCCGTGTGCGCGCAGCCGCTCCAGGTGCTCGGCCGTGGGATAGCCCTTGTGCCGGTCGAAGCCGTATTCGGGATGGCGCGCGTGCAGCGCCTCGAGCTCGGCGTCCCGGACCGTCTTGGCGAGGATCGAGGCCGCCGAGATGCAGGGCTCGACCGCGTCGCCGCCGACGATCAGCTCGATGCCGCAGTCGAGCC
>JBAXJZ010000332.1:0-5258 GCA_037137595.1 Burkholderiales bacterium
CCCGGCCGCGCGCTTCCCCGAGTTCGCCGCGCTCGAGGCCGCCGGCGCGCGGATCGGCCGCGTCGAGGTCCGCCCGCTCGACGTCTTCGACACCGACGATCCGAACGAATCGAACTGGCTGTTCCGCACGGCCAACGCGCTGCACATCACCACGCGACGCTCGGTGATCGAGCGCGCGCTGCTGTTCCGCACGGGCGAGCCGGTGTCGGTGCACAAGATCGACGAGACCGAGCGGCTGCTGCGCGGCGCGCGCTTCCTCTACGACGTGTCGATCCGGCCGGTCTCCGTGGTCGACGGCGTGGTCGACGTCGAGGTCGTCACCCGCGACACCTGGACACTGGACCCGGGCTTCTCCGCGGGCCGCAGCGGCGGCGCGACCTCGAGCTCGATCGCGATCCGCGAATACAACCTGCTGGGCACCGGCATCGGCATCGGCATCGGCCGCTACAGCACCGTCGACCGCAGCGGCAACGAGTTCCAGATCGGCGCCGACCGCGTGCTCGGCACCTGGGCGTCGTTCGGCTACGCCCGCTCGGACAACAGCGACGGCCGCCGCGAGGCGATCCGGCTGGTCCGACCGTTCTATGCGTTCGACGCCCGCTGGGCGGCCGGCGCCACCGCCTCTCGCGACACCCGGATCGACCCGGTCTACCAGGGCGGTCAGGTGGTGTCGCGCTACCGGCGCGACGAGGATCGGGCCGAGGTCTTCGGCGGGCGCTCGAAGGGCCTGGTCGACGGCTGGGTGGAGCGCTGGTCGGTCGGCCTGAGCGCGGCGCGCGACGCCTACGCGGCCGTGCCGGGACTCGTCGCGCCCCCGGTCCTCGCGCCCGACGAGACCCTGGTCGCGCCCTTCGTCCGCTGGGAGACGATCGAGGACCGCATCGTCACCGCGCGCAACCTGAACCAGATCGCGCGGCCCGAATACCTGCCGATGGGCTGGCAGACGATGGTGCAGCTCGGCTGGGCCGCCCCCGGCCTGGGCTCGACGCGCGACGCGCTGCTCTACCAGGCGAAGGTCTCGCGCGGCTTCGAGCCGGGCCGGCGACAGGTGGTGCTCGCCTCGGGCGCGCTGGAGGGCCGGCTGACCGACTCGGGCATCGAACGGCAGAGGCTCGGCGGCGCGCTGCAGTGGCACGTGCCGATCGCGCCGAGCTGGGTGTTCTACGTCGGCGCCTCGGGCGACCTGCTGACCCGCCCCGGTCCGCTCGACATGCTGACGCTGGGCGGCGACAACGGGCTGCGCGGCTATCCCCAGCGCTACCAGACCGGCACCCAGCGCGCGCTGTTCACCGTCGAGCAGCGCTACTACACCGACTGGTACCCGTTCCGCCTGTTCCGCGTCGGCGCGGCCGCGTTCGCGGACCTGGGCCGCGCCTGGGGCGGACCGAACGCCGGGCCGACGTCCGACCGCTGGCTCGGCGACGTCGGATTCGGCGTGCGGGTGTTCAGCGTCCGTTCCGCATTCAGCAACGCGCTGCACGCCGACATCGCCTTCCCGGTCGGCGCCGACCCGGGCGTGAAGAGCGTCCAGTTCCTGCTCAGGACCCGCGTCAGCTTCTGAGCGGTCCGGCGGCAGGGGGGCCGTCCGTCGGGAACGCGTACCCGCAGCGCAGGAAAAGGCGCTTTTCCCAGGTCCGCCGCGCCGAGACTCCGGCCACCCCCCCACGAGCCCGAGTCCGCCATGCGATCCCTCCTCCTCCGTCGAGCGCCGGTTGCGCTCGCCGTCTCCGTGCTCGTCGCCGCCTGCGGCGGCGGCGGTGGCGGCAGCGGCGAGCCGCCCGCCGCGGCCGCCCCCGCGACGTCCACGACCGCTGCCCCCGCGCCGATCACGCTGACCGGCACCGCCGCCATCGGCGCGCCGCTGCCCGGCGCGACGGTCACGCTGCGCGATGCGTCGGGCACGGTGCTGACCACCACCACCGACTCGGGCGGCCGCTTCGCATTCGCGGACCTGAAGGCCGACGATCGCGTGCTGCAGCTGGCGGTGAGCGCGCAGCTCGGCCAGCGCCAGGTCGTCCACTACGCGCTGGTCCCGGGCCTGAAGGAGAGCCGAACCGCGAACGTGACGCCGCTGACCACCGCGATCGCCTCGCTCGCCGCCGGCAGCGCGGTGCCCACCGACCTCGACGCGTCGGTCCTCGCCTCGCTGTCGCCCGAGACCGTGCGGTCCGCCGGCGAGCAGCTCGGCTACGCGATCGCACCGCTGGTCGCCAAGCTCGCGCCCGGCATGGATCCGCTGGGAACGCCCTTCGTGGCCGACGGCCGCGGCGTCGATCTCGTGCTCGATCACCTCGAGGTGACGATCCGCCCGGACGCCGTCTATGTCGCGAACAAGATGGCGATGGGCGGCGTCGACGACGCGTCGACCGCGGCCGGCACCGCGAAGGTCCCGCGCTCGGCGCTCGCGACGAAGTCGGTCTCGCGCACCGGCAAGGCCGTCGCCGACGGCGTGACGCAGGTCGCCGACGCGAGCGCGTCGACCGACGGCTTCGACGAACTGGCCGCGCGCTTCGCCGACTGCTTCGCGGTCCCCGCCGACCAGCGGATGACGAACCGCAGCACCGCGTCCGCGACCGTGCATCCCGCGTGTGCGTCCCTCGCGCTGCCGGGCTATCAGCACAACGGGACCGACTTCGCGCTGCGCTGGGCGCGCGCGCTGAACTCGACGACGATCGACACCACCCGCGGCGCGAGCTTCCTGCGGCCCGAGGTGAGGCTGCGCGTGTCGTCCTCGCCCGAGCGGATCGCGGTGAACCTGAACTTCCGCGACGCCGACGGCAACGGCTACACCACGCCCGAGGTGATCGAGAAGCAGGCCGACGGCACCTGGCGCCTCTACGGCAACCGCCGCGCGGCCAACGGCTTCGTCGAGGCCACGCTCAGCCACCGCACCGACCTGACCCGCGCGCCCGCGGGCACCGGCTACGCCAACGTCAACACCAGCCAGGTCGAGGCGGGCTTCCGCCTGTCCTTCGACCCGCGCCTGACCTTCGGCGCCGACGGCAGCATCCAGTATCCGGTGGCCGACTTCACGACCGCGACCGGCTACGCGTCGGCGCTCACCTACACGGCGGTGAGGACCGCCGCGGCGGCGGCGTCGCCGGCCCGCAGCGCGGTGGGCTGCGTCGTCGTCACCGGGCCGGGCCGCTTCGACACCACCGGCAACAAGTGGATGGGCTTCTTCCCGCACGGCCTCGTGCTGAAGCGGCCGACCAGCTCGCCGCTGCAGGACTACATGGCGATCGACGGCCGGCTCACGCCCGTGCAGCGCCAGGCGCTCGACGCGGCCGCCATCGGCCAGGCCGTGTCCGGCGCCGGCAACGGCACCGCGAATTCCGGCTTCTGCGGCGACGGCACCACCGTGTCGAGCAGCCCGGCCTACGTGGTCGAGAACGAGGCGCTGAAGAACCAGGTGAACCCGCTGACCGGCGCGGCCGATCCCTCGATCGACGGTCGCGACGTGCTCTGGAACACCGGCGCGCGGTATGCGCGGATGGCGCCGGACGCCGACATGGTCCAGCAGCTGTCGTCGAATCCGCTGGTGACCTTCCACGTGATCGACAACACCGGCGTGCTGCGGATGCGGTTCTCGACCCGCTACCTCGGCGAGCTGCCGCCGGTGTCGCTGATGAAGGACCTGGTCGCGCTGAAGAAGGTCTCGCTGTTCGACCGTGCGACGCTGTCGCGCTGGCTCGACTTCGACGCCGGCGGCGCCGACATCACGGGTGACGTCAGCACCGTGTCGGCGGCGTGGACCACCGCGCCGAACGCCTTCGGCGCCGACGGCATCGGCTTCTACTCGGAGGTCTACCGCAGCATCCCCGGCGCGGGGCTGCGCGGTCCGCTGTCGATCTGGCCGGCGAGCCAGTCCGGCGGCACCAGCGGCCTGTGGGCCTCGGACCCCGACCTCGCCGCGGACCTCGACGCGATGCCGGGCACCAACTTCTACTGGTGGAACGGGACCTTCGCCCGCGAGCCGGTGAACGGATCGTGCTCGGGCAGCACGCCCACGGTGATGAACAGCAACGTCACGCTGGGTGTCGGCCGCGGCGACCGGTCGTTCGCCGACCGTGCGCTCGGCGCGCGCTGGCTCGGCACCGACGCGCTGGCCCGGGCCTGCCTGGGCACCGGCGGCTCCGGGGCGTCCAACGCCGCACTCGATCGCGAGCTCTGGACGCGGACCTACACCGACAAGAACGTCCGCGTGTACGTCTACGTGCAGAACAAGCGCTTCCGCTGAGCCCGGGTCGCCGCGTCGCCGTCGAGGGCGGCGCGGCGACGCACCGGCGCGCGGGGTAGCATCGCCCGATGTCCGCTCCCGCCGCGCCCCCGATCTCCCCTGCCGCGCCGGCGCCGCTGCTGGTGGCCGACGGCCTGCGCTGGTCCTGGCCCGAGGCGCCGCTGCTGGCCGGCGTCTCGATGTCGGTCGGTCCGGGCCTCGCGCTGGTCCGGGGCGGCGACGGCCGCGGCAAGACCACGCTGCTGCGGCTGCTCGCGGGCCGGCTCGAACCGCAGGCCGGACGCGTGAGCGCCGCGGGCTCCGTGTGGCTCGCCGACGCGGGCGATGCGGCCGACGACGATGTCGTCGCACGCGACTGGCTCGACCGCGCCCGGCACACGCTCGGACCGTGGCAGGCCGCCACCGCCGCACGGCTCGTCGAGGCCTTCGACCTCGGGGGCCATCTCGACAAGGAACTGTTCCGGCTGTCCACCGGCAGCCGCCGCAAGCTCGCGCTGGTCGCGGCGTTCGCGGGCGGCTCGACGGTGGTGCTGCTCGACGCGCCGTTCGCCGGCCTCGACCGCGCGTCGCGCGAGGTGCTCGGCGACTGCCTCGCCGACGCTGCCGGTCACCGGTCGCGTGCGTGGGTGCTCGCCGACCACGAGCGTCCGCCCGCGCTCGACGGTCTGGCGCTCGCCGCGGAACTCGACCTGGGCGACTGATCGGCACGGTCCCTGCACGGTCGGCCGCGCACCGGTCGCGCGGGCCGACGCCGGTCGCCCGACGACCTTCGGGGGTTCGATGCCGCCGCCGCGCCGCTTCGGCTAGAGTCCGCGCTCGACCGGCCCGCAGGCCGGCGCCGCGCCGGGCACCCGCCCGTGCGCCGTCCACGAGGAGACACGATGACCGATCGAACCGGCGACCCCGTTCCGTCCACCGTGCCCGTGCCGCCCGCCTCGGCGCCGCGGCGCCGCGCCCTGGCCGCGGGCGGCGCGCTTGCGCTGGGCAGCGCGCTGCCCGGCACCGCGCGGGCGCAGGC
>JBAXJZ010000333.1:0-5255 GCA_037137595.1 Burkholderiales bacterium
CGGCGAGCCAGTCGGCCGACTGGCTCGCCGCGCTGCCGCGCCGGCGGTCGACGCTGTGGCGCGGCGTCGAGGCGCAGCACCGGGTGGCGACGATGAAGCTCGTCGACGACGCGGCCGACCAGGACCTGCTCGAATCCATCCTCGAGACGAGCAAGCCGCCGCTGCCGCTCGCGGCCGAAGGCGCGCACTACCTGGTCGCCACGCCGTTCCGGTACCCGAGCGCGTGGCCGTCGCGGTTCCGGCCGCCCGGCGAACCGGGCATCTGGTACGGCGCCGAACGGCTGGAGACGGCCTGCGCCGAGGTGGGGTACTGGCGCTGGCGCTTCGCGACGGACAGCGACGCGCTGCGCGGGCGCACGGTGCTCTCCGAGCACACGTTCTTCGAGGCGACCGCGTCGGGCCGCTGCGTGGACCTGGCGGCGCCGCCGTGGACCGCCGCCGAGCCGGCGTGGATGCATCCCACCGACTACTCGGCCTGCCACGCGCTCGCCCGCGCGGCCCGCGACGCCGGCGCCGCCTGGATCCGCTACCGGTCGGTCCGCGACCCGCGGCACGGTCGCTGCGGCGCGGTCCTCGTCGCGTCGGCGCTGGCGATCGGCGACCTCACCCGCCAGCAGACCTGGGCCTGCCGCGTGGCCGGCGACCGCGTGCAGCTGCGGCCGGTCTCGATCGGGTCGACGGCGGCGCCGGTGGAGCTGGATTGCGCCGACGCGCCGCGGTGAGCGATGCTCGTTCGCCGCCGGTCCGTCCCGTCCGTCCCATCGCCCCGACGCCGCCGATGATCGAGACCCCCCGCATCCGCGCCCGCCCGGCCGCCCCCGTCATCCTCGCGGCGGCCCTCATCGCGGCGATCACGATGCCCGCCTTCGCGATCGACGACCGCGCCGACGTCGAGCCGAACGATGTCCCGCCCGCGCACCGCGCGTTCGCGTGGAAGGCCACGCTCGGCCACTACGCGAGCCGGGACGGCCTCACCGCGAACGACGTGAACCTGCGCGCGAGCGACGACGACGACACGGTCTGGGTCGGCTACTACCGGGAGCGCGGCGGTGCCTTCGACCAGTGGCGCGCCGGCTGGGAGCACCAGCTGAAGCTGCCCCATGGCCGGCTGGTGCCGTCGGCGCAGCTCGCCTCGGGCGGATTCGTCGGCGGCAGCGTGACCTGGGTGGCCTACCCCGGGGACGACGACCGGATCTACGGCCTCTTCGGGCTGGGCCGCACGAACACCCGGCCCTACTTCAACCTCAACTTCGACCCGAACGACTCGACGCTCTTCGGCCTCGGCTGGAAGCCGCGCGAGGGCGTGCTGCTGTCGGCCTGGCAGGTCCGCGACGACCGGCTGGGCACCGGCCAGCGCGTCACGCACGCGGTGCTGGTCACCGGCCTCGCGGGCGTCGACCGCTTCGCCGTCGACCTGTTCCGCCGCAGCGGGCGCGCCGATCCGACGCAGCCCGAGGCGGCCGCCGGCAACGGCGTCGCGCTGACCTGGGACCACCGGGGGGTGTTCGTCCGGGTGGCGCGCGACGCGAACTGGGACTTCGCCGGCGGCACGATGACGCGGATCGCGCTCGGGCTGCGGCTCTGAGCGTCAGCGCCTCACCCGCCGGCGCGTTTCCGCGGAAACGTCCGCGGTCAGTGCGGAGGGGGTTTGGCCCCCTCACGCCAGATCGCGTGATCCAGGGCGCGTGCGGACACGCCGAGCAAGGCGGCTGCGCGCTCCACGACGAGCGCTACATCGGCACAGTCGTCGGTGCTGACGCCCGCTCGGGCGACGAAGTCGCGGATGTGACGATCGACGGCGACCGCGTCATGTCCGAGAAGGATGCCGATGTACGCGAAGGTCTTGGGACCGATCCCCTTGAGTGCCCTCAGCGAAGCGGCGTTCGACGGATCGGACAGCCAGGCCGCCAAGTCCTCTTCGGTCTCGACGCCATCGCGGGCGAGCAGATCCACCACGGCGGCGAGCGTGTCGAGCTTGGCGCCGGCTTTCCACACGCGCCGATGTGCCGATACGGATCTCCCGGACCATGTGCGAGGAAAGCCTCTCCCTGCGCGCGGACCCGGGCGGCGACGGCGTTCGCGCTCCTGTCCAGGCGTTCCTCTCGGCCGTTGATGACGATCCCCGCAACCGTGCGCCGGCCGGACAAGGGCCCGCCGCCTCAGCCCAGCGCCCCCAGCAGCGCGAGCACCACCCCCGAGGTCACCAGCAGCAGCCCCGCCACCTCGTGCGCCTTCACCCGCTCGCGCAGCATCAGCCGCGAGAACATCAGCGTGAAGATCACCTCGACCTGACCCACCACGCGGACCAGCGCGATCGGCGCGGTCGCGAAGCCGGTGAACCAGCAGGCCGAGCCGAGCGACGCGAGCAGGCCCACCTGGCCGCTGGCGCGCCAGGTCTCGAGCACGCGGCGCCAGGTGCCGGGCTCGCGCAGCGCGACCCAGGTGCCGAGCATCGCCGTCTGCAGCACCAGCACAACCAGCAGCGTGAACACCGCCTCGGCCACCTGGTCGTCGAGCTCGAGGTGCAGCGTGGCGCGCTTGACCATCACGCCGGTCAGCGAGAACAGCGCGCCGGTGCCGAGCCCGCAGAGCGCGGCCGGCTGCCCGAGCGAGCGCAGCAGTTCGCCGCCGCCGATCTTCCTGCCGCCGAGCGCGAGCACCAGCACGCCGGCCACGCCGAACACGATGCCCACGACCACGAACGGCCCGAGCCGCTCGCCGAGCAGCAGCCACGCGATGACCGCCGACTGCATCGCCTCGGTCTTGGCGAACGCGGTGCCGACGACGAAGTTCCGGTAGCGGAACGCGAGGATCAGCAGGTTGGTGCCGAGGATCTGGAAGAGGCCGGCGGCCGCGCACCAGCCGAGGTACTCGGCGTCGACCGCGGGGAACGCCAGGCCGCGCACGCCGAAGTAGAGCAGCACCAGCACGACCGCGACCGGCGCACCGTAGGCGTACCGGACCAGGCCCGCGCCGTTGACGGTGAGCTCGCTGCGGAGCTTGTGCTGCAGCGCGGTCCGCCAGGCCTGCAGCAGGCCGGCGAGCAGGGACGCGGGGAGCCAGACGATCATGAGGCCGGCCACGTTGCCACGAATCGCGCGGGCTGTCGCACCCGGGCGATCGAAAGCGGGCCGGCGCCGGGACGGCACCCCGCCGCGTTCCGAACCGCCCCGGCAGGCGGCCGTGGCGCACACACGCTCGCGTAGCATCGACCGTCCCGCCGCTCGGTCGTCGCGCCGACGTCGCCCGATCGGCCCGCCGCACCGCGCACCGCGGCCCCGTACCGAGTCGCCCTCCCATGACGCCCACCGCCGCCTCTCAAGCCGCCGCCGTCCTCCGCTCGCACTGGACCACCCGCACGCGCGTGGCCGCGATCCCCGAGGCCTGTCGCCCCACCGACCGCGCCGAGGGCTACGCGGTGCAGGCCGCGCTCGCCGCCGCCTGGGGCGAGCCGGTGGTGGCCTGGAAGATCGCCGCGACCAGCGCCGCCGGGCAGGCGCACATCGGCGTGGATGGCCCGCTCGCCGGCCGCTACCTGCGCGACCGGGTGCTCGGCCCGGGTGCGTCGGTGCCGCTCGACGGCAACACGATGCGGGTGGCCGAGGTGGAGTTCGCGTTCCGGATGGCGCGCGACCTGCCGCCGCGCGCCGGGCCCTACACGCTCGAGGAGACGATGGCCGCGGTCGCGTCGCTGCATCCGTCGGTGGAGGTGCCCGACTCGCGCTACGAGGACTTCGTGCACGCGGGCGCGCCGCAGCTGATCGCCGACTGCGCGTGTGCGTGCTGGCTGGTGATCGGCGAGGCGGCGCCGGACGGTTGGCGCTCGATCGACCTGGCCGCGCATCCGGTGCGTGCGCTGATCGGCGGGCGCGGGGTCGCCGAGGGCACGGGCGCGGCGGCGCTCGGCGATCCGCGCGCGGCGCTCGTCTGGATCGCGAACGAGCTGCGCGTGCACGGTCCGGGGCTGCGCGCGGGCGAGTGGGTGTCCACCGGCACCTGCGTCGTGCCCGTGCCGGTGTCGCCGGGCGACGCGTTCACGGCCGACTACGGGTCCCTCGGGTCGCTGTCGCTCACGCTGCGCTGACCGGACCGCGTCACCCCCGCACGGGCGCGGATCGCGTCCGCGTGCGAAGCTTGCCGCCCGTGCCGACACCGACCGTCGGCCGCTCCGCGCCGAGGCCCCGACCATGTCCGACATCCCCTTCGTCCGCACCCCCGACGCCGCGTTCGACGGCCTGCCCGGCTGGCCGTACGCGCCGCACTGGGTCGAGGGCCTGCCCTCGCTCGGCGGCCTGCGCCTGCACCACGTCGACGAGGGCCCGCGCGATGCGCCGGTCACCTGGCTGTGCCTGCACGGCAACCCCGCGTGGAGCTACCTCTACCGGAAGATGATCCCGGTGTTCCTCGCCGCGGGCCACCGCGTGGTGGCGCCCGACCTCCCGGGCTTCGGCCGCAGCGACAAGCCGGTCGAGGACGCGGCCCACACCTTCTCCTGGCACCGCGCGGTGCTGCTCGACCTCGTCGAGCGGCTGGACCTGCGGCGCGTGAACCTCGTGGTGCAGGACTGGGGCGGGCTGCTCGGCCTCACGCTGCCGATGGCCGCACCCGACCGCTACCGCGGGCTGCTGGTGATGAACACCGTGCTCGCCACCGCCGAGGGCGCGCTGCCCGCGGGCTTCCTGCAGTGGCGCGCGATGTGCGCCGGCAAGCCCGACTTCTCGATCTCGCGGCTCTTCGCGCGCGGCAACCCGCAGATGAGCGCGGCCGAATGCGCGTCCTACGACGCACCGTTTCCCGACGCGCGCATGCGCGCTGCCACCCGCGCGTTCCCCGAGCTCGTGCCGGAGACGCCCGACGACGACGGCGCCGAGGTCTCACGCCGTGCCGCGCGCTTCTGGTCGGAGGACTGGACGGGGGTGTCGATGATGGCCTTGGGCGTCCAGGATCCGGTCTTCACGCCCGAGGTGATGGAGGGGCTGCGCGCGCGGATCCGCGGCTGCGGTCCTGCGATGCGCGTCGAGCCCGGCGGGCACTTCGTGCAGGAGCACGGCGAGGCGATCGCGGTCGAGGCGGTGACGCGGCTGGGCTGAACACGCCGCCGGCCTCAGCCGCGCAGCAGCGCCGCCCGCGCCGCCTCCGGCAGCGCGTCGTCCACGCGCGCCCGCGCCTCGGCCGGCAGCGACCGGTACCCGTCGCGCAGCGCCTGCAGGCAGCGCACCTGGTAGCGGAAGGTGCCCTGCTCGTAGCGCATGCCC
>JBAXJZ010000334.1:0-5254 GCA_037137595.1 Burkholderiales bacterium
AGCAGCGCGTTGATCCGGTTCTTCAGGATCACCCGCTCGCGGTTCAGGCGCTGCGACAGCCGGAAGGCCTTGACCATCGACTGCGCGCGCGCGAGCTCGTCGGCATCCGTGGCGTCGAGGGTCCAGGCCTCGCTGCCGAAGGCGTCGCCGAAGCCCTTGAAGATCTCCTCGTTGGTGTCCCAGGCGTGCTGGTTGACCGCCTTCAGCGCCGCCACGAGTTCGGCGAGCGCCGGGCTCGGCGAACTCGCGTGCCGCCCGAGGCAGCCGCGCAGCAGCGCCAGCTCGCGCCGCACGTTGGCCAGCACCCCGGCGCCCGACAGCAGCGCCTCCTTGATCTCGAGGATGGTCACCCGATCGAACAGGTCGCCGGGCGTGGTCTCGGCGGTGAAGCGCGCGACCGGGTCGGGCGACGGCGGCTCGGTCGCGGCGGCGTTGCGGCCTTCGCAGATGCGCCGCGCGATCGTCTCGTGATCCTCCGGCCGACGGATCTCGAACTCCTCGATGTCGTAGTGCTCGCCGTCGAAGGTCGCCTGCGCGGCATACGGGAACGCGCTCTCCAGCTCGATCAGGTCGTTGAAGCGCAGCGTGGTGCCGGGCGCCGGGCCGCGGGCCACCACCGTCTTGCGGCACGGCACGCGGGCGCTGATCAGGATGTTCATGCCGCCGGTGAGGGTCGACACCACCCAGCCGGCGTGCGCGGCCAGCGGCATCAGCACGTCGAACGACGGCCGGATGCCGGTGGTGCCGGGGAACGGCGCGCGCGGCACGCCGCCGTTGCGGCCGAACACGTTCGTGTAGACCGACCAGCCGGCCTCGTGCAGGCCGGCCACCAGGCGCAGCCAGAACGCGTCGTCGACCGCGGGGTAGGAGTTCGCGTCGGGCATCAGGATCACCGAGCGGCCGGCCGGCATGCCGATCTCGCGGGCGTAGTCGACGGCGGCCGCGGCCCAGTGCGCCGGCGTCTCGGGGCGCGCCAGCGGCGTCTCCAGCGGCAGGCGCAGCAGGTGCAGGTACATGTGCTTCTGCGAGAAGCCCGGCATGCGGGTCAGCGCGTCGGCGCGCCCGTCGTCCATGTGCATCGGATGCAGGATCACGGGGCGGTCGGGCTCGAGGCCGTGGCGCACGCCGACGTGGCGCATCCGCTCGGCGATCGCGTCGAGCTGCGTGTCCTCGACGGGCACGATCCGCGACACGTGGCGCTCGAACAGCCGTGCGATCGGCAGGTGCGAGGCCTTGACCACCACCACGAGGTCGTCGGTGATCCGGCCGTGGACGGCCCGGAAGCCCTCCATCGCCGCGCAGGTCAGGTAGGTGTCGCCGCGCGAGTACGGCTGGACGATGAACCAGCTGCGGCGGCCGGGGATCCGGAGCGGGTCGCAGAGTCGGTCGAGCAGCGGGCGGTCGGTCGTCATGGAGGCTCCGTGAGGGCGGATGCGGGCCCCGCCCGGGGCCGCGTGCCGCGGGACCCGCGCGGCCGGCGTCCGGCGCGGCCCGGATCGACCGCGCGAGCCGATGCTAGTCGCGGGCGCTCGGGCGGCAACGCCGGAAAAGGCCGGCACGCACCGGGCAATCCGGGTCCACCGGGTGGGTCGGGGACGTCGTCCGGGCGGGGTCGGCGGGACGAATCAGCCGGGTCGGCCGGCCCGCAGCGGCTCGAGCACCGCCCGCAGCGCGGCCGGCAGCGGCACCGGCCGGCGCGACAGCCGGTCGACGTAGACGTGGACGAAGTGGCCCTGCGCGGCGGCCGTCGGATCGTCGCCGCGGAACAGCCCGATCTCGTAGCGCACGCTGCTCGTGCCCAGGTGCGCGACCCGCAGGCCCGCGTGGATCGTGTCCGGGAAGCTGGTCGGCGCGAAGTAGCGGCACGAGGTCTCGACCACCAGCCCGATCGCCTCGCCGGCGGCGACGTCGAGCGCGCCGGCCTCGATCAGGTACCGGTTCACCACGGTGTCGAAGTACTGGTAGTAGACGACGTTATTCACGTGGCCGTACTGGTCGTTGTCGGCCCAGCGGGTGGTGATCGGCAGGAAATGACGGTAGGCGGCGCGCGGCTCGGGCGCGGGGCGGGCGTCGGACACGAACGGGGCTCCAGGAACGGGACGCGAGGGGATCGGATCAGGATCGCACGACGAGCGCCACCCCCACGGCGACGCAGGCCATGCCGAGGGCCGCGACCAGGCCGAAGGGCTCGCCGAACAGCAGCCAGGCCTGCAGCGCGGTCACCGGCGGCACGAGGTAGAAGAGGCTCGCGACCCGCGTCGCCGACCCGCGGCGGATCAGCAGGTTCATCAGGAAGGTGGCGCCGATCGACAGCCCCAGCACCGACCACGCGAGCGCGATCCAGACGTCGGCGTTCAGCGTCCAGGCCCCGGTCTCGACGAAGGCCGCGAGCGGCGCGAGCGCCATCAGCGACGCGCCGTACTGGACGAAGGCGCCGGTCCGCAGGTCGAAGGACGGCACGTGGCGGCGCTGGTAGAGCGTGCCGGCGGTGATCGACACCAGGCCGATGACCGCGAACGCGATGCTCGCCGCGCCGAGCCCGTCGGTGCCCGTGCGGTGCGCGACGACGAGCGCCACGCCGCCGAAGCCGAGCGCCAGCCCGATCCACTGGCGGGCGCCGGGCCGCTCGGCGCCGAACGCGAGCCACGCCGCGGTGAGCACCGGCTGCAGGTTGACGATCAGCGCGACCAGCCCCGCGCTCATGCCGAGCCGGACCGCGATCCAGACCCCGGCCAGGTAGGCCGAGTGGATCAGCAGGCCCGCGACCGCGAGGTGACCGGCGTCGCGCCACGACGGCCAGGGCGCGCGCGCGAGCAGGATCAGCGGCAGCAGCACCGCGATCGTGGCGGCGAAGCGCACCGCGAGGAAGCCGAGCGGCGGCACGTGCGGCATCGCGAGCCGCGCGGCGACGAAGCCGGTGGCCCACAGCACGACGAAGAGCGCGGGCACGAGCCTGCCCAGGCCGCCGTCGGCGGCCGCGGCCGGTGCGCGCAGGCTCACGCCGACGGGACCCGCGGCCCGCGCCGCGCGACGTCGCTCGCCGCGTGCGCGTGCGCCTCGCGGACGGTGCCGAAGTGGATGTCGACGATGCGTTCGATGTCGGGGCAGTAGCCGCCGCCCATCGCCACCGCCACCGGCAGACCGCGGGCGCGGGCGAAGGCGAACACGCGACGGTCGCGCTCGGCCACGCCGGGAATCGACAGCGACAGGCGGCCGAGCCGGTCGCCGTCGTAGACGTCGGCACCCGCGAGGAAGATGAGGAAGTCCGGCTCGAAGCGCGCGGCCAGTGCGGCGAGCGCGCCATCCAGCGCGTCGAGGTAGGCGTCGTCGCCGGTGCCGTCGGGCAGGTCGACGTCGAGGTCGCCCTCGCAGCGGTACCGGAACGGGAAGTTGCGCGCGCCGTGGATCGACAGCGTGAACACCGAGGGATCGTCCTTCAGGATCTCGGCGGTGCCGTTGCCCTGGTGGACGTCGAGGTCGACGATCGCCACGCGCCGCGCGCGCCGCTCGGCCTGCATCAGCCGCGCGGCCACGGCGACGTCGTTCAGGCAGCAGAAGCCCTCGCCGCGCTCGCGGCCCGCGTGATGGGTGCCGCCGGCGAGGTTGGCGGCCGCGCCGTCCTCGAGCGCGGCGCGGCAGGCGGCGATGGTCGCGCCCACCGAGCGGCGCGAGCGCTCGACCATGGCCGGCGACCACGGGAAGCCGATCTGCCGCTGCTCGAGCGGCGTCAGACGGCCCAGGCTCAGCCGTTCGATCCAGTCGGGGGTGTGCGCGAGCGCGAGCACGCCGTCGGTGGCGGGCTCGGGCTCGGCAAGCCGCACGTCCGGCAACGATCGTTCGATGCGCTCCCGCAGCAGCCGGTACTTGGCCATCGGGAACCGATGGCCGTCCGGCAGCGGCAGCACGAAACGGTCGCTGTAGAAGGCTTTCACGGGCCGAGTCTACCGGTTGTTGCGACGCACAAAAATAGTTCTTGACATCGTTCCGGACGACCCTATAATTCGTCCTGTTGCAGCGCACAACGCTGTCTGTCCAACCGTGAATGCCCCGGTAAACGGTTGATTCGATTGATCAAACTCTACTGACGAGGTCATCATGTTCACCACCCCGGATCAGATGGTTGCGATGCACAAGGCCGCGCTCGAGTCGTTCCAGACCGTCGCCGCCAAGTCGTTCGAAGGCTTCGAGAAGCTGGCCGAGCTGAACCTGGCCGCCACGAAGAGCACCTTCGAGGAGTCGGCCGAGCAGTTCAAGGCGCTGCTCGAGGTCAAGGACGTCAAGTCGCTGGCCGACCTGGCCGCCGGCTCGGCCCAGCCCGCCGCCGACAAGATGACCGCCTACGCGAAGCACGTCTACGAGATCACCAGCGAGACCGGCTCCGAGATCGCGAAGCTGATCGAGAAGCAGATGGCCGATTCGAACAAGCAGCTCTACGCCGCCATCGACGCGCTCGCCAAGACCGCGCCGGCCGGCAGCGAAGGCGTCGTGACGTTCATGAAGTCGGCGGTCTCGGCGGCCAACACCGCGTACGACCAGGTCAACAAGGCGACCAAGCAGGTCGTCGAGATGGCCGAGGCGAACCTGACGGCCGCGACCAAGACCGCGACGGCCGCCGCGCCCCGCGCGAAGAAAGCGGCCTGAGGCGCCGCGACGCCTGCGGGGTGCGCGAGCGCCCCGCGCGTCGAAGCCTGATCGTCTCCTCTCGCGTCGCCCCCTCCTCCTCCGCGACGCGTTCGGCCCGGATCCTCACGGAGACCGGGCCGATTCTTTTTCGGCCAGGACCCGCAGCGTGCCGCGGTGCGGGCGGGCCCGCGGCCCGTCGCGCGGTCAGCCGATCGTGCCGCCCAGACCCAGAACGCCCGCGCGCAGCCGCTCGAACGCCGGCTCGACCTGCTCGGCCGCGCCCTTCGCGCCCAGCTCGATGTGCCGGCGCGCGCCGCCCTCGCCCACCGACGGCAGGCTGTAGACCTTGATGCCGCCGAACTCGCGCTCGACCGCCTCCATCAGCGGCGTCAGCGTCGACTCGGCGAGCTCGTAGACCAGCATCGACCGGTCGCCGCGCGACTCGCGGTGGAAGAGGTCCGCGTA
The DNA here is from genome assembly GCA_037137595.1 of Burkholderiales bacterium. Lineage (GTDB taxonomy): Bacteria > Pseudomonadota > Gammaproteobacteria > Burkholderiales > Burkholderiaceae_E > UBA4615. The sequence goes on from JBAXJZ010000334.1 coordinate 5,089, forward strand.
GTGCGCGTCGAGCACCTGCTCGATCATCGGCCAGGCCATCACCGGAAAGCCCGGCACGAACCAGTGCCGCGCGACGTTGAAGCCGGGGATCCGGTTGAACGGATTGGGGATGATCGCGGCGCCACGGGGGAACTCGCCCATCCTCAGCCGCTGCCGGTTCTCGGGC
>JBAXJZ010000335.1:0-5241 GCA_037137595.1 Burkholderiales bacterium
GCCGCCCGTCCCCCGCAGGCGGCCGTCCGCGCGACGGGCGCCGACCGACGGCGCGACCGGCGCGGCTTCCGGCGCGCAGGCGCGCGTGCGGCGGCCGATAACGTTCCGGAGACCCACGGAACCGACATGCTGACTGCCAGCCAGCTCAAGGGCCTGCGTGCGCTCGTCATCGACGATCTCAGGGAGATGCGGTCGATGCTGCGCAACACGCTGCTCGAAGCCCAGATCAAGGACGTCGTCGTCGCGCCGGACGCGCGCGCCGCCGTCGAGGCCATCCGCGCCGCGCCCTTCAACCTGATCCTGTCCGACTACGACCTCGGCATCGGCACCGACGGCCAGCAGCTGCTCGAATACCTGCGCCGCGAGAAGCTGATGCCCCCCGGGGGCCTGTTCTTCGTGATCTCGGGCGACGCGACGATCGACCGGGTCGCGAGCGCCGCCGAGATGCTGCCCGACGGCTACCTGATCAAGCCGGTGCAGACCGAGCAGCTGCTCGCGCGGATCGAGGAGGCGATCGCCCGGCACGTCGAGCTGCGGCCGATGTACGAGGCCGTGCACGCCGGCCGCTGGGCCGAGGCGCTGGTCCAGTGCGAGCGCCTGGAGAAGGGCGGCTCGCGGCATCGGGTCGAGCTGCTGCGGCACGCCGGGATGTGCCAGGTCGCGCTCGCCCGCTGGGACGATGCGATGGTCACCTACCGCCGCGCGCTGCAGGTCCGCTCCTCGATGACCTGGGCGCGGATCGGCCTGGCGCGCTGCGAGCTGGCGATGGGCGAGCTCGAGGCGGCGCGGACCCGGCTGCAGCAGATCCTGGTCGAGCGGCCGTATCACGCGGGCGCCTACGACCTGATGCTCGAGCTGCTCGAACGCACCGGCGACGTGCCCGGCGCGCTCGCGGTGGCCGCGCGCGCGGCCGAGCGCATCCCGAGCGCCGTGCGGCACCGGCGGCTGGCCGAGTCGGCGTACCTCGCCGACGACCTCGAGACCGCCGACGAGGCGCTGACCAAGCTGATGCGGCAGACCGCGCAGGCGCTGACCCGCGAGTCGCGCAACGGCGCGCTGCTCGCGCAGGTGGCGCTGGCACGCGGCGAGCCGCAGCGGGCGATGAAGCTGATCGAGCGCGAGGTCGAGGCGCAGCCCACCGACGCGCGGACCAAGGCGCTCGCGGCGGCGATCGAGGTGCAGGCCTACACCGCGCTGAGCGACCACGCGAGGGCGCGCGAGTCAGCGCGCGTGCTCGCCGACTCGCTCGGGGTGAAGGCCGACCCGCGCACGCGCCTGTTGATGGCGAAGGCGGCGCTGGTGGCCGGCATGCGCGACGAGGCGCTCGCGGTGCTCGAGGACGCGGTGAAGTCCGCCGAGCGGATGTCGAGCGCCGAGAGCGCGAGCGCCCGCGCGCTCGCCGCGAAGGTGCTGACCGACGCCGGCCTCTCCGAGCAGGCCGCCGACTACGCGGTCGACCGCAGCGAGGAGGCCGCGCAGGAGGCCGAGGTGGCGGTGCGGCGGCTGCGCGCGGGCGCCTTCGACGAGGCGCTCTCGATCATCCAGAAGGCGCTGCCCAAGGCCCGCGAGCACACCGGCGTGCTGATGGCGGCGGCCGAGATCTACCTGATGACGATGCGGGTGCGTGGCGTGCAGCCCGCCGTGCTCGAGCAGGTGCGACCCGCGTTGGCGCGCCTGAAGTCGCGCGGCACCGCGGATCCGGAGCGGTTGCGGATGATGGAGAACTACCTCGCCAAGCTCGAGGCGGCCGCGTCCGACGAGGCCCCGAGCGCGGCCTGACGACCATGCGCCCCGCCCTGTCCGCGCTGGTGGTCCACGACCTGAAGAACCGCCTCGCGGTGCACGCGCAGCGGCTGGCCGAGCTGGCCGACGCGCGGCCGGACCTCGTGGACGCGCTCGATCCGGTGCGGGCCGACGCGGCGGCGCTGCAGCGCCGGCTGGTGGCCTTCCTCACGCTCTACCGCAGCGACGAGCACGGCATCGCCGCCAACGAGCGCGAGGAGGCGCCGGCCGCGGTGCTCGCGCAGGCCGCGCGCTTCGCGCGCACGCTGGTCGCCGGCACGGCCGTGACGGTGGAGGTCGACGCGTCGCGCGGGCCGGCCGAGTGGTTCCTGGACGCGTGGCTGGTGGGCCTCGCGCTCGAGGCCGCGGTGGACAATGCCGCCCGCTACGCGCGCTCGCGGATCGTGCTGGCGGCGCGCGTCGACGACGACCGCCTGGTGCTGTCGGTCGAGGACGACGGGCCCGGGCTCGCCGCCGACGACGAGGGGGCCGGCATCGCGCGGCCCGCGATCGGGCACGGGGCCGCGCCGCGTCGGCAGCGGTGCCGGCGAGTCTAGCCGACCGCGGTCCGCCGAGCCTCGCCGGGCGCCGCTCGCGCGCGCCGCGTGCATCGCGCATCATCGGGCCCGGGCGTCGCGCCGCGGCGCCGGACACGACGAGGCAGCGATGGCGATCACGCAGCTGGTGGACTACGAGGACGCGCCGCCCGAGGTGCGCGCGGTCTACGACGACATCATGGCGACCCGCGGGACCGACTGGGTCAACAACATGTGGAAGGCGCTCGCCCACCATCCGCCCACGCTGGCGCGGGTGTGGTCCGAGGTGAAGGCGGTGATGGCGCCGGGCGGCGCGCTCGATCCGCTGACCAAGGAGCTGATCTACATCGCGGTCAGCGTGACCAACGGCTGCGACTACTGCATCCACTCGCACACCGCGGCCGCGCGCGCGAAGGGAATGACCGAGGCGCAGCTCGGCGAGGCGATGGCGGTGATCGCGCTGGCGAACCAGACCAACCGGCTCGCCAACGGCTACCAGGTGCCGGTCGACGAGCGCTTCAGCTCAGCGCCACCTCGAAGCCCCGCTTCGTAGCGGGGCGGGCCATCATCGCGTCGTACCAGCGCCGCACGTTCGGGAAGTCGGCAAGGTCGACGCGATGGCGCTCGTGGCGCCAGGCCCAGCCGACGATCGCGAAGTCGGCGATGCTGAGCGCGTCGCCGGCGAACCACTCGACCCGCGCGAGCCGGCGGTCGGCGACGCCGTAGAGCCGGCGCGTCTCGGCCTGGTAGCGCTCGAGGCCGTAGCGGCGGTCGGCCTCGTCCTTCACGCCGAGGAAGTGGTGGACCTGCCCGGGCATCGGGCCGAAGCCGCCCATCTGCCACATCAGCCACTCGTGCACCGGAATGCGCGCCCGCGCGTCCGCCGGCAGGAAGCGGCCGGTCTTCTCGCCGAGGTAGAGCAGGATCGCGCCGGACTCGAAGACGCTGACGGGTTCGCCGCCGGGGCCGTCGGGATCGACGATCGCCGGAATGCGGTTGTTCGGGCTGATCGCGAGGAACGCCGGGTCGTGCTGGGCGCCCTGCATGATGTCGACCGGATGGACGGTGTAGGGCAGGCCCATCTCCTCGAGCGCGACGCTGATCTTGCGGCCGTTCGGGGTGTTCCAGGCATGGAGCGCGATGGGCATGGGGCAGGTCCGGAGCGGGGCGCGCGATGCGGCGCGGGGCGCGCGATTCTCGCACGCGACCTGCCCGCACCGACGCGCCCGCGCCGCCGGGCTAAGATGCCCACCCGTCCGAACTCGCAGGAGCGTCCGCGATGTCCGCGATCCGATCCCTCGTCCGCCGCGCCGTGATCGCCGCGTGCCTGCTCGGCAGCCTGGCCGCCGCCGGCGCCGCGCGCGCGCAGACGACCTTCATCGTCGTCGCCTCGACCACCTCGACCGAACAGTCCGGCCTCTTCAGGCACCTGCTGCCGGCGTTCACGAAGCTGACCGGCATCGAGGTCCGCGTGGTGGCGCTGGGCACCGGCCAGGCGCTCGACGCCGCGCGCCGCGGCGACGCCGACGTGGTGCTGGTCCACGACCTGCCGGCCGAGCAGAAGTTCGTCGCGGAGGGCTTCGCGACGAAGCGCTCCGACGTGATGTACAACGACTTCGTGATCGTCGGTCCGAAGGGCGATCCGGCTCGGGTCGGCGGCCTGAAGGACACGCTGGAGGCCTTCCGCCGGATCGCCGGCGCGCAGGCCCCGTTCGTCTCGCGCGGCGACCGCAGCGGCACCCACGCGGCCGAGCTCCGCTACTGGCGGGAGGCCGGCGTCGACCTCGAGAAGGCACGCGGTCCCTGGTACAGGGAGACCGGCTCGGGCATGGGGCCGGCGCTCAACACCGCGTCGGGGCTGAACGCCTACCTGCTCACCGACCGCGGCACCTGGCTGTCGTTCCGCAACCGCGGCGAGCTGCAGGTGCTGGTCGAAGGCGATCGCCGGCTCTTCAACCAGTACGGCGTGATGCTGGTGAATCCCGAGCGGCATCCGCACGTCAAGCGCGAGGCCGGGCAGCGGTTCATCGACTGGCTGCTCTCGCCCGAGGGGCAGCGGACCATCGCCGACTACCGGATCGGCGGCGAGCAGCTGTTCTTCCCGAGCGCCGGCAGCTGACCCGTCCCGGGGCGCGCGGCGGCGGGTCGGCCGCCGCGGACGCCCGCCGACCGTCCGTGTGTCGGCGCCGCCCGTCCCGGCGGAGGACGGGCGGCCTCCAGTCTTCGGGGTCGCGGCCGATGACACGGGCACGATGGCCTGCCCGACGATCCCGTGCCCCTGATCCGCGCCACGCTCCGAGTGCTGGCGGCGCTGTGTCTCGCCGTTGCCCCGTCGGTGCTCGCGCAGGCGGCGCCGACCGACGCGGCCGAGGTGATCGCCTCGGACGGCCAGACCACGCTGGTGCGCGGCGCCTCGGTCCAGTCGCCGGTGCGGCGCGACGTGCCGGTGCGCGCCGGCGACCGGATCCGCACCGGTGCCGACGGCACCGTCCAGCTGCGCTTCACCGACGGCGCGCTGATGTCGATCCAGCCCGGCAGCGACTTCCGCATCGAGGCCTACGTGTTCGAACAGGCCGCCCAGCGCGGCTTCTTCGAGCTGCTCGCCGGCACCGTGCGCGCCGTCTCGGGTCGCATCGGCAAGCGCGACCGCGACGACTGGCGGCTGCGCACGCCGACCGCCACGCTCGGCATCCGCGGCACCGAGTTCACCGTCACCGAGACTCCCTGCCCGAAGCGAGGTTGTGCCGACGTGGACGGCGCCGGCTTCTCGGTCACGGTGATCTCGGGTCGGGTCGTGGTCGGCAACGAGGCCGGATCGATCGAGGTGCCCGCCGGCGCGTCGCTGCGCCTGGCCGACGCGCGGACCGTGCCGACGCTGGCGCTGGCGACGCCCGCGCCGCCGGCGCGCCCGCCACGGCCGCCC
>JBAXJZ010000336.1:0-5226 GCA_037137595.1 Burkholderiales bacterium
GCCGCGCCGTGCTCGTCCAGGATGGCCAGGCTGTGCGAGCCGCCGTCGGCGCGCACGCGCAGCCACGCGTCGCCGACGCGCACCGCGGCGCCGCCGCCGGGTGCGGGCAGCAGCGCGCCGATCGGCGCGTCGACGTGCGCGACCACCGCGTCGATGCCGCCGCGCACCAGGTGCAGCGAGGGCGCGAGCGTGTCCGCCCACCACAGGCCGCCGTCCTCGGTCGACCACGCGGGGAACGCGCCGTCGAAGGCCCAGTCGCCGGTCACCACCCGCGCGTCGCCGCCGGACGGCGCGGGCCGCGCCACCGACAGCTGCGCGCCGATCCGCCGCGCGGCCTCGGCCACCTCGGGACCGATCAGCGCGATGCGCTCCATCGACAGCCGGAACGCGGGGCCCGCGACGCTGATCGACCCGCGGACCGTGCCCTCGGCGTCGACGACGGGCGCGCCGCAGCAGCGCACGCCGGGCACCATCTCCTCGTCGTCGAGCGACCAGCCGCGGGTCGCGGTCAGGCGCAGGTCCGCCTGCAGCCGGCGTCGGTCGGTGATCGAGTGCGGCGTGACCGGCGTCAGCGCGAGCTCGCGGACGATCGCGTCGCGCTGCTCGGACGGCAGCGCGGCGAGGATCGCCTTGCCCTGGCTCGTGCAGTGCAGCGGCTTGCGCTGACCGATCGCCGAGTTCGAGCGCTGGCCATGTGCGCCGTCGCAGCGCTCGAGCGAGACCACCTCGCGGCCGTCGAGCGTGGCGAGGTAGGTGGTCTCGCCGGTCATGTCGCGCAGCGCGCGCAGCTCGGCGGCGGCCGCCGCGACGAGGTCGGGCATCGCCCAGGCCGCGCGCGCGTACTCGAAGCAGCGCGACCCCAGGCAGTAGACGCGCCGCACCGGGTCGCGTCGCAGCAGGCCCCGCGCGGTCAGCGTGCCCAGCAGGCGGTACAGCGTGGTCCTCGGCAGGCCCAGCCGCGCGGTCAGCGCCGCCTGGCTCAGGCCCTCTCCGGCGCTGCCGATCGCGTCGAGCACGTCGAGCGCCTTGTCGAGCGCGGCGGTGCCGTCCGGATGGCGGGTCGACCCCATGGTTCTCCCGGATGTTGGAACGATTCGAGCGAGGCCGACACTGTACCCGCGTCGTGGCCGGCCCGCCCGGGCAGCGTGATCCTGCGCGCCCCGAGAGCGGTCGCGCGCGGGGGCCGCTACCATCCGGGACGGAGACCGGCCGTCCAGCCCGCGGGACGGCCGCATGCACGACGACCCGAACGAGAGGCCCATGCCGACCAAGACCCCCGACACCCTGCGCAGCGCGCGCTGGTTCGCCCCCGACGACCTGCGTTCGATGGGTCACCGCTCCCGGTTCATGCAGATGGGCTACGGCCCGGACGACTGGAAGGGCAAGCCGGTCATCGCGATCGTCAACACCTGGAGCGACGTCAACCAGTGCCACGCGCACTTCAAGCAGCGCGTGGACGACGTGAAGCGCGGCGTGCTGCAGGCCGGCGGCTTCCCGGTCGAGCTGCCCGCGATCAGCCTCTCCGAGCCGATCGTGAAGCCCACCACGATGCTCTACCGGAACTTCCTCGCGATGGAGACCGAGGAGCTGCTGCGCAGCCATCCGGTCGACGGCGCGGTGCTGATGGGCGGCTGCGACAAGACCACCCCCGGGCTGGTGATGGGCGCGCTGTCGATGGGCCTGCCCTTCGTCTACCTGCCCGCCGGCCCGATGCTGCGCGGCAACTGGAAGGGCAAGGTGCTGGGCTCGGGCTCGGACTCGTGGAAGTACTGGGACGAGCGGCGCGCGGGCAACCTGTCGGACGCCGACTGGCTCGAGGTCGAGGCCGGCATCGCGCGCAGCCACGGCACCTGCATGACGATGGGCACGGCGGCGACGATGATGGGCATCGCGGAAGCCGTGGGCCTGACGCTGCCGGGCGCGGCCGCGATCCCCGCGCCCGACGCGAACCACATCCGGATGAGCGCCGCCTGCGGCCGGCGCGCGGTGGAGATGGTCTGGGAGGACCTGACGCCCGCGAAGCTGCTGTCGAAGGCGAACTTCCTGAACGGCATCACCGCTGCGATGGCGATGGGCTGCTCGACCAACGCGATCATCCACCTGATCGCGATGTCCCGCCGCGCCGGGCATCCGGTGACGCTCGCCGACTTCGACGCGGCGAGCCGCACGGTGCCGGTGCTCGCGAACATCCGGCCCTCGGGCGACACCTACCTGATGGAGGACTTCTACTACGCGGGCGGCATGCCGGCGCTGCTCGCGCGGATCCGCGATCGACTGCACGGCGACGCGCTGACGGTCAACGGCCGCACGATCGGCGAGAACGTGGCCGACGCCCGCGCGTACGACGACGACGTGATCCGCCCGCTGGACAACCCGATCTACGCCGAGGGCGCGCTCGCGGTGCTCAAGGGCAACCTCGCGCCCGACGGCGTGGTGATCAAGCCGAGCGCCTGCGCGCCGCGGCTGCTGAAGCACACCGGCCGCGCGATCGTCTTCGACGACTACCCGTCGATGAAGAAGGCGGTGGACGACCCGGACCTCGACGTGACCGCCGACGACATCCTCGTGCTGCGCAACGCCGGCCCGCTGGGCGGCCCGGGCATGCCGGAGTGGGGGATGCTGCCGATCCCCACGAAGCTGGTGAAGCAGGGCGTGCGCGACATGCTCAGGCTGTCGGACGCGCGGATGAGCGGCACCAGCTACGGCGCCTGCATGCTGCACTGCGCGCCCGAGGCCTTCGTGGGCGGGCCGCTGGCGCTGGTGAAGACCGGCGACCTGATCTCGGTCGACGTGCCGGCGCGGCGGATCCACCTCGAGGTCTCCGACGACGAGCTCGCGAGGCGCCGCGCCGCGTGGACCCCGCCTCCGAGACGCTTCGAGCGCGGCTACGGCTGGATGTTCTCGAAGCACATCCTGCAGGCCGACCAGGGCTGCGACTTCGACTTCCTCGAGACCTCGTTCGGCGCGCCGATCGGCGAGCCCGACATCTTCTGACCGCGCGCCATGACGACGATGAACCCCGAGACGAAGCGCAAGCTGATGGGCGTGAGCACCGCCACGCTGTGCACCGCGCTCTTCAAGCGCGGCCTGCGCAACCAGTTCATCCAGGACGTCCGGCCGCTGAACCCCGGGCTGCCGAACATGGTCGGGCCGGCCTTCACGCTGCGCTACATCCCCGCCCGGGAGGACCTGAACCCGATCACCGTGTTCCAGGACCGCGGGCATCCGCAGCGCAAGGCGGTGGAGACCTGCCCCGAGGGGGCGGTCTTCGTGATCGACAGCCGCAAGGACCCGCGTGCGGCCTCGGCCGGCTCGATCCTGGTCTCGCGGCTGATGAAGCGCGGCGTGGCCGGCGTGGTGACCGACGGCGGCTTCCGCGACGCGCCCGAGATCGCACGGCTGCCCTTCCCGTCGTACCACAACCGCCCGAGCGCGCCGACCAACCTCACGCTGCACCAGGCGCTGGACATCGACGTGCCGATCGGCTGCGGCGACGTCGCGGTCTGGCCGGGCGACGTCGTGGTGGGCGACGCCGAGGGCGTGGTGGTGATCCCGGCGGGCATCGCCGACGAGGTCGCCGACGAGGCGGTGGAGATGACCGCATTCGAGGACTTCGTGACCGAGCGGGTGCTGGACGGGCAATCGATCCTGGGCCTGTATCCTCCGACCGACGAGGCGAACCGCACGGCCTTCGCGGCCTGGCGTGCGGCGAAGGGGCGCTGATCCCGGCGGACCCGGCCGGCCCTCGCCGCGAGGAGACACCGCCATGGCACGGATCGAGACCGATTACCTGATCGTGGGCGGCGGGGCCACCGGCCTGGCGTTCGCCGACACGCTGCTCGCCGAGGACGACCGCGCGCACGTGACGATCGTCGAGCGGCGCGGCGCGCCCGGCGGCCACTGGGTCGACGCGTATCCGTTCGTCACGCTGCACCAGCCTTCCGCGTTCTACGGCGTGGCCTCCACCGCGCTCGGCTCGGGCCGAGTGGACGCCGCCGGCCGCAACGCCGGCCTGCTCGAGCTCGCCACCGGCGCCGAGCTGCTCGCCTACTACGACCGCGTCGTGCGCGAGCGCCTGCTCGGAAGCGGCCGGGTCGACTGGCGGCCGATGTCGAGCTGGGACTTCGACGCGCGGCGGATCGTGTCGATGCTGACCGGCGAGCCCACCGATGTCGTCGTGCGCCGCAAGGTGGTCGACGCGCGCTACCTGAGCCCGTCGATCCCGGCGACCCACCGGCGGCCGTTCGCCGTCGACGAAGGCGCGCGCGTGGTGCCGCCGGGCGCGCTCGCCGACCTGTGGCGCGGCGCGGGCGATGGCCCGCCCGCGCGCTTCGCGGTGCTGGGCGGGGGCAAGACCGCGATGGACACCGCGATCTGGCTGCTCGACCGCGGCGTGCCCGCCGACGCGATCACCTGGGTCGTGCCCCGCGATTCCTGGCTGCTCGACCGCGTGCAGACGCAGCCGGGCGAGGCCTTCTTCGAGCAGACCATCGGCGGCACGGCCGCGCAGATGGCCGCGTGGGCCGCGGCGACCACGGTCGAGGACCTGTTCGACCGGCTCGAGGCCTGCGGCACCGTGCTGCGGATCGACCCGACGCGGCGGCCGACGATGTTCCACCTCGCGACCGTCTCGCGCGGCGAGGTCGGGATGCTCGCGACGATCGCCGACGTCGTGCGGCTCGGCCACGTGCGCCGCGTCGCGGCCGACGGCCTCGAGCTCGAGCACGGCCGCGTGGCCCTGCCCGCGGGCACGCTCTGCGTGGACTGCACCGCCTCGGCGGTCGAGCGCCGCCCGATGCGGCCGATCTTCGCCGAGGGCCTTGTCGTGCCGCAGCTGGTGCGGCTGCCGCAGCCCACCTTCAGCGCCGCGCTGATCGCCTTCGTCGAGGCGCGCTACGGCGACGACGCCGAGCGCAACCGGCTGTGCCGCACGGTGCCCTTCCCGTGGACGCTCGGCGAGTACCCGGCGGCGCTGCTCGCGCACCTGTCGAACCAGCACGCGTGGTCGCAGGACAAGGCGCTGCGCGCGTGGATGCGCGACTGCCGGCTCGACGGCTTCGGGCGGCTGATCGCGGGCGTGCGGCCCGACGACGCGCCGAAGCAGGCGATCCTCGGCCGGATGCGCGAGAACGCGGGGCCGGCGGTGCAGAACCTCGCGCGGCTCGCGGCCGCGCAGCGGGCGGCCAGCACGGCCTGACGGGGCGCGGCGGCGAGCGCGAGGACACC
>JBAXJZ010000337.1:0-5225 GCA_037137595.1 Burkholderiales bacterium
CCCAGCAGCAGGCCACGGGTCTCGGGTCGCATCGTGCCCGCACGCGTCGCGGTGTGGTCGGAGTGGGCAGCGGGATGCATCAGGCGGATGCTACCTTGCGATCTCTGTACAGTGCCGGTACGGTTGCACGATCCGAACGGCCTGCCGGCCCGGTCCGTTTCCCGACACAGCGAGCGACGCCATGCCCGAACCCGCCCGGAGCGTCCAGGCCGCCGACACCGCAGATGCCGCCCCGCCCGCGGCGCAGACCCTGCGGCCCGGCTCCTTCCTCGCCGCCGGCAGCGACCGCACCCTGGTCGAGCAGATCGTCGGCTGGTTCGCACAGCGCATCGACGAGCGGATGCTGCGGCCCGGCACCCGCATGCCTTCGATCCGCGGCTTCTCCACCGACCACCGCGTCTCGCGCTTCACCGTCGTCGAGGCCTACGACCGGCTGATCGCCCGCGGCTACATCGAGTCGCGCCGCGGCTCGGGCTTCTTCGTCCGCGAGCGCAGCCTGGCCGCGGGGCTGGCCGCCGCGCGCGCCTGGGCCGAGACGCCGAATCCGCAGATGGACGTGGTCTGGCTGCTGCGGAACATGTTCCGGCAGATGCCGCCGCAGGACATGCCGGGCGGCGGCGTGCTGCCGGCCGACTGGCTGGACGGCGAGCTGATCGGCTCGAGCCTGCGCGCGCTCGGCCGCACGGCGGGCGCGGCGCTGCTGCCCTACGGCCAGGCGCAGGGCTACCTGCCGCTGCGCCAGCAGCTGCAGCAGAAGCTGGCCGCGCAGGAGATCCCGGTGCTGCCCGAGCAGATCGTCACCACCAACGGCGTCACCCAGGGCCTGGACCTGATCGCGCAGCACTTCGCCAAGCCGGGCGACACCATCCTGGTCGACGACCCCGGCTGGTTCCTGATGTACGGCCGCTTCTCGCAGCTCGGCCTGCGCGTGGTCGGCGTGCCGCGGCAGGCCGACGGGCCCGACCTCGACCGGCTGCGTGCGCTGTGCGCCGAGCACCGGCCCAAGCTCTACGTGCTGAGCTCGGTGCTGCACAACCCCACCGGCACCTCGCTGTCGGCCGCCAAGGCCTTCCAGGTGCTGCGGATCGCCGAGGCGCACGACCTGCACGTGGTCGACGACGACGTCTACGGCGACCTGCACCCGGGCGCCGGCGCGATGCCCAGCACGCGACTCGCCTCGCTCGAAGGCAACCCAGGCCTCTTCCAGACGCCTCCGCTGGCGGCCAACCTGCGGGTGGGCTTCATCGCCTGCTCGGCGCCGCTCGCCCGCCAGCTGACCGACCTGAAGATGCTGGTCGGCCTGACCTCGTCGGAGCTGGGCGAACGGATCGTGCTGCGGGTGCTGTCCGAGGGCCACTACCGGCGGCACCTGGAGCGGCTGCGCGCGCGGCTGGCCGAGGCGCGCGAGCCGCTGGTGCGGGCGCTGGAGCGGACGGGGCTGAAGCCCTTCGCCGGGCCGTCGGCCGGCATGTTCGTCTGGGCCGATGCCGGCGTGGACACCCGGCCGCTCGCCGAGGCGATGCTGGAGCAGGGCTTCGTGACCGCGCCCGGCAGCCTGTTCTCGCCCGACCAGCGGCCGAGCACCTGGATGCGCTTCAACGTCGCGACCTCCCGGGAGCCGCGGATGTGGCGCGCGCTGGAGGCCGCGCTCGCCCGGTCCCGCGTGCGCGCCCCCTCTTGAAGCCGTCGGAACCGCCCCCATATCCCGGCCACCCGACCGGGCGTCGGCGGGGGCCCCGACCCGGGCCCGCCGGCCGCCCGCCCCGAAGAACCCCGACACGACCGACACCACCACGATGGGCGCGATGAAGGAAACCCTGGGCTTCCAGACCGAGGTCAAGCAGCTGCTGCAGCTGATGATCCACTCGCTCTACAGCAACCGCGAGATCTTCCTGCGCGAGCTGGTCTCCAATGCCTCCGACGCCTGCGACAAGCTGCGCTTCGAGGCGATCGACCGGCCCGAGCTGCTGGAAGGCGGCGCCGAGCTGGAGATCCGGATCGAGTTCGACCCGGCGGCCCGCACGATCACGATCACCGACAACGGCATCGGCCTGTCGCGCCAGGAGGCGATCGACAACCTCGGCACGATCGCCCGCTCGGGCACGAAGGAGTTCTTCGCGAGCCTGACCGGCGACAAGGCGCGCGACGCGAACCTGATCGGCCAGTTCGGCGTGGGCTTCTACTCGTCGTTCATCGTCGCCGACCGCGTGGTCGTCGAATCGCGGCGCGCCGGCCTGCCCCCGGCGGAGGGCGTGCGCTGGGAGTCCGACGGCAGCGGCGAGTTCAGCATCGAGGCGCTCGAGCGCGCCGAGCGCGGCACGAGGATCGTCCTGCACCTGCGCGAGAAGCGCGCCGACGACGAGGACGCGGCCGACCACGGCGAGCTGCTGTCCGGCTGGCGGCTGCGCTCGATCGTCCGCAAGTACTCGGACCACATCTCGCTGCCCATCCGCATGCTTCAGGAGGGCGCGAAGGAGGGCGAGGCGCCCGAGTGGGAGACGGTCAACCAGGCGAGCGCGCTCTGGACCCGCTCGAAGTCCGAGGTCTCGGAGGACGAGTACAAGGACTTCTACAAGCACCTGACCAGCGACTTCGAGGCGCCGCTCGCCTGGACGCACAACCGCGTGGAGGGCCGCAGCGAATACACCCAGCTGCTCTACGTGCCCTCGAAGGCGCCGTTCGACCTCTGGGACCGCCAGCACCGCCGCGGCATCCGCCTCTACGTGCGCCGCGTCTTCATCATGGACGACGCCGAGCAGCTGATGCCGGTCTACCTGCGCTTCGTGAAGGGCGTGGTGGATTCGGCCGACCTGCCGCTCAACGTCTCGCGCGAGATCCTGCAGGAGAGCCGCGACGTCCGGGCGATCCGTGAGGGCTGCACGAAGCGCGTGCTGTCGATGCTCGAGGACCTCGCCGAGAACCGCGCCGAGGACTACGCGCGGTTCTGGACCGAGTTCGGCCAGGTGCTGAAGGAGGGCATGGGCGAGGACTTCTCGAACCAGGAGCGCCTCTCGAAGCTGCTGCGCTTCGCGTCGACGTCCACCGCGACGGGCGAGCAGACCGTCTCGCTCGCGCAGTACGTCGCGCGGATGAAGCCGGGGCAGGACAGGATCTACTACGTGACGGCCGAGAACGAGTCGGCCGCGCGCAGCAGCCCGCACCTGGAGGTGTTCCGCCGCAAGGAGGTGGAGGTGCTGGTGCTGGCCGACCGCGTCGACGAGTGGATGCTGTCGTTCCTGCAGGAGTTCGACGGCAAGGCGCTGGTCTCGGTCGCGCGCGGCGGGCTCGACCTCGGCGCGCTGCAGGACGCCGAGGAGAAGCAGAAGGTCAAGGAGACGGCGAAGGAGTTCGCCGATCTCGTGGGTCGCATCAAGGGTGCGCTGGGCGAGCGCGTGAAGGACGTGCGGGTCACCGACCGGCTGACGGATTCCCCGTCCTGCCTGGTCTCCGACGACGGCGACATCAGCGGCACGCTCGAGCGTCTGCTCAAGCAGGCGGGGCAGAAGGCGCCGGACCGCAAGCCGATCCTCGAGATCAATCCGTCGCACCCGCTGGTGGCGCGGATGAAGTCCGACACCGCCAACGACGAGGGCTGGTCGCGCCTGCTGTTCGACCAGGCGATGCTGGCCGAGGGCGCGCAGCTCGAGGACCCCGCGGGCTTCGTGAAGCGGCTGAACGACATGCTGCTCGCGCTCTCGCTGCGCTGAGCCCCGCGTGGCCCCCGACGCCGGCGCCGGCGACGGCCTGCTGCGCGGGCTGCCGCCGGTGATCGGCCCGGCGCCGCGGCTGCTGCTGCTCGGCAGCTTCCCCGGCGAGGCCTCGCTCGCGGCCGCGCGCTACTACGCGCATCCGCGCAACCAGTTCTGGCCGATCGTGGGCGCGCTGCTCGGCGAGCCGCTCCCGGCGCTGCCCTACGAGGTGCGGCTGGAACGGCTGAAGGCGCGGCGGATCGCGCTCTGGGACGCGCTGGGCGCGTGCCGGCGCGAGGGCAGCCTCGACGCCGCGATCCGCGATGCGCGGGGCAACGACTTCGACGCGCTGCTCGCCCGGATGCCCGGGCTGGGGGCCGTCGCCTTCAACGGCGCGACCGCGGCGCGCGCGCAGCCGCTGTTCGCGGCCCGCGGCCTCGCCACCTACCGGATGCCGTCGACCAGCCCCGCGTTCGCCGGGCTGAGGTTCGACGCGAAGCTCGCCCGCTGGCGGGCGCTGGTCGACGACGGATGGATCGACGGATGACACGCACCCCCGGCACCTCCCGGTCCCCCCGGACGCGGCGCCCGCCCGCCGACACGCCGATCGATCTGTCCGAGCAGGACGGCGTGCGCTACCTGCATTTCGGCTCGCCCTGGGTCCAGGGCGCGATGCGGCTGCGCAAGCCCTTCGAGCTCGAGCTCGACTATGTCCGGCACATGATGGCCTGGCTGCTGTTCATGGAGCCGCCGGCGCGGGTGCTGCAGCTCGGCCTGGGCGCGGCCGCGCTCACCAAGTGGACGTGGAAGCACCTGCCCGGGACCGAGACCGTCGCGGTCGAGGCGAGCGCGTCGGTCATCGGCGCGTGCCGGCAGTGGTTCGCGCTGCCCGAGGACGACGACCGGCTCGACGTGGTCCACGCCGACGCCGGGGCCTACGTGGCCGCGCCGCGCGCGCGGGGCCGCTTCGGCGTCGTCCAGGTGGACCTCTACGACCGCGACGCGCGCGGTCCGGTGCTGGATTCGGTCGAGTTCTATGAGGCCTGCCGGCGGGCGATCGCGGCGCCGGGGATGCTGGTCGTCAACCTGTTCGGCGGCGACCACGGGTCGTTCGAGCGGAACCGGCGCCGGATCGAGCGGGTCTTCGACGGCCGGATCCTCGTGCTGCCGCCGGTGGAGGCGGGCAACCTGGTCGTGCTGGCGTTCTCCGGGCCGCCGCTGGATGTGGACGCGGCGCGTCTCTTCGAGCGGGCGGCCGATGTCGAGCGTCGCTGGCGGCTGCCGGCGCGCGGCTGGGCGAAGGCGCTGCGCGCGCAGGTCGTCGGCGGCTGAGCGGCCGCCGGCGCCGAGACCCCGCCGCGTCAGTCGCCGACGGCGACGCCCTCGCGGCGGCTGTCCGCCCCGCCGAGGAAGCCCGACGGGGTCAGGACGATGGCCTGGATGCCCGACGTCATCGGCGCCACGCGCAGCTCGTGGCCGCGCGCCTCCAGCGCGGCGCGCCAGCCCTCCGCCTCGGTGCCGGCCTCGATCTCGGTC
>JBAXJZ010000338.1:0-5203 GCA_037137595.1 Burkholderiales bacterium
GGCGGGCTTCGGCGCGGCCAGCGGCTGCGCGGCCGGCGGTCGCCAGCTCGCCGGCAGCACCGAGGTCTTCGGATAGCCCGCCGCGTCGAGCAGGCGGTTCCAGCCCTCGGCCTCGAAGCCGATGAGCTTCTCGCGGCCGACGGTGATCGCCGGGAAGCTGTTCTCGGTGAAGCCCACCCGCTTGAACGCCTCGACGTCCTTGCTGGTGGAGATCGATTTCTCGGCGTACGGCACGCCGCGCTTCGACAGATGGGTACGCGCCTCCTGGCAGGGCGTGCAGTCGGCCGCGGTGTAGAGCACGACCGGGTACTTGGAGCTGGCGTCCCGCAGCGCCACGGGGATGCCGCCTTCGTCGGGGAGGGCGACGCCGGCGGGGCCCAGCGCGCCGCCCGTCATGCCGGGCGGCGGCGGCTGGTCGCTGTAGGTGATCGCGCCGTTCGGCGCGACCCACTTGTACTGCGCGGCCGCCGGAGCGGCCAGGGCACAGAGGGCGAGGGCAAGGGCGAGCGTTCGGTCAGGCGTCCGCATGGGTGGTCTCCTGGACCATCCCATTGTGGCGAAGCAGGGCGTCGATGCTGGGGTCCCGACCTCTGAACGCGCGGAACGAGTCGATGGCCGGTCGGCTGCCGCCCACCGACAGGATCTCGTCGAGGAAGCGCCGGCCCGTGGCGGCGTTGAACACCCCTTCCTCCTCGAACGCGGCGTAGCAGTCGGCCGACAGCACCTCGGCCCACTTGTAGCTGTAGTAGCCGGCCGCGTAGCCGCCCGCGAAGATGTGCGAGAAGCTGTTCTGGAAGCGGTTGAACGCCGGCGGCACGATGACCGCGACCTCGGCGCGCACCTCGTCGAGCAGCCCCTGCACGCCGCGTTCGGCGGCCGCGCCGGCTTGCGCGTGCAGCCGCATGTCGAAGAGCGCGAACTCCACCTGCCGCAGCGTCTGCAGACCGCTCTGGAAGTTCTTGGCGGCGAGCATCCGGTCGAAGAGGGCGCGTGGCAGCGGCGCGCCGGTCTCGACGTGTGCGCTCATCGCGCTGACGATGTCCCATTCCCAGCAGAAGTTCTCCATGAACTGGCTGGGCAGCTCCACCGCGTCCCACTCCACGCCCGAGATGCCCGACACCGACAGGTCGTCGACGCGGGTGAGCATGTGGTGCAGCCCGTGGCCGAACTCGTGGAACAGCGTGATGACGTCGTCGTGCGTGAGCAGCGCGGGCTTGTCGCCGACCGGCGCCTGCACGTTGCACACCAGGTAGGCCACCGGCGTCTGCGTCGCGCCGTTCGAGGCGCGCTTGCGGCCGCGCGCGTCGTTCATCCAGGCGCCGGGCCGCTTGCTCGCCCGGGCGTACATGTCGAGGTAGAACTGGCCGATCAGCGCGCCCGCACGCTCGATGCGGAAGAAGCGCACGTCCGGATGCCAGGCCTCGGCCGGCTCGGGCGAGAGCTTCACGTCGAACAGCCGCTCGATCAGCCCGAACAGCCCGTCGAGCACGCGCGGCAGCTGGAAGTACTGCTTGACCTCGTTGTCCGAGAACGCATAGCGGGCCTCCTTCAGCCGCTCGCTCGCGAACGCGATGTCCCAGGCCTGCAGCGGCTCGAGACCGAGCGTCTCCTTCGCGAACGCACGCAGCTCGTCCATGTCGCGGCGCGCCGAGGGCTTCGCCCGCGCCGCGAGGTCGCGCAGGAACGCGATCACCTGCTGCGGCGAGTCCGCCATCTTGGTCACCAGCGAGACGTCCGCGTAGCTCGGGTAGCCCAGCAGCGTCGCCTCCTCGGCGCGCAGCGCGAGGGTCTCGTCGATGATCGGGCCGTTGTCCTGCGCGGGGTCCGCGCCGAGCTCGGAGGCGCGCGTCACGTAGGCGCGGTAGAGCGTCTCGCGCAGCGTGCGGTCCTCGGCGTACTGCATGACCGGGAAGTAGGACGGGAACTGTAGCGTGAAGCGCCAGCCCGCGACGCCGGCCCGCTCGGCCTCCTGGCGTGCCGCGGCCTTCGCGTCGTCCGGCAGGCCGGCGAGGCGGCCCTCGTCGGCGAGGTCGAGCGTGTAGGCCTTGGTGGCGTCGAGCACGTTCTCGCCGAACTTCTGCGCCAGCGCGGCCGAGCGCTCCTGGATCGCGGCGAAGCGCTCGCGCGCCGGCGACACCAGCTCGGCGCCGCCGAGGCGGAAGCCGCGGATCGCATGGTCGACGATGCGCTTGCGGGCGGGTGACAGGGTCGCGTACTCGGCCGACGCGCGCAGCGCCTTGTACTTGTCGAAGAGCGCGGCGTTCTGGCCGAGCGCCGTCCAGAACTCGGTGACGCGCGGCAGGTTCTCGTTGTAGACCGCGCGCAGCTCCGGCGTGTCGGCCACCGAGTTCAGGTGCGCGACGATGCCCCAGGCGCGGCCGAGGCGCTCGGTGGTGTCCTCCATCGGCTGCACGAAGTCGGCCCAGGTGGGCGCGGTGTCCGGGCGCTCGGCGCGGGCCAGCGCGGCGCGCGCGTCGGCGAGCAGCGCGTCGAGCGCGGGCGTGACCTGCGCCGGCGCGAACGCGCCGAAGCGCGGCAGGCCGGAGAAGTCGAGCAGCGGGTTGGCGGCGTCGGGGCGGGCGGTGTCGGTCATGGCGTGTGCGGGCGATGGGGTGATGCGGAATCGGATGTCATTGTCGCCCGTCGCGGCGTGCCGCGTGCCCGGCGTGGGCTCGCGGCGACGGCATCGGGCGGGACGGGCCGATGGGCGGCGGACCGTGTGATGGAGAGGGTCGGCGAGCGGGCGCCGGCCTGACGCGTGCCCGGGGGCGCGGCGATCAGCCGGCGGCCCGCTCGGCCGCCTCGATGGTGTTGACCAGCAGCATCGCGCGGGTCATCGGGCCGACGCCGCCCGGCACCGGCGTGATCGCGCCGGCCACCTCGCGCACGCCGGCGAAGTCGACGTCGCCGCAGAGCTTGCCGTCGGCGCCGCGGTTCATGCCCACGTCGATGACCGTCGCGCCCGGCTTCACCATGTCGGCGGTGACGAGGTTGACCTTGCCCACCGCGGCCACGACGACGTCGGCGCGGCGCACGTGCGCGGCGAGGTCCTTCGTGCGGCTGTGGCAGACCGTGACCGTGGCGCCGGCCGCGAGCAGCATCAGCGCCTGCGGCTTGCCGACGATGTTGCTGCGGCCGATGACCACCGCCTCCGCGCCGTCGAGCCGCGTGCCCGCGTGCTCGAGCATCTTCATCACGCCGTAGGGCGTGCACGGGCGGAAGAGCGGGGCGCCGACGACCAGCTGGCCGACGTTGCTCACGTGGAAGCCGTCGGCGTCCTTGGCCGGGGCGATCGCCTCGATGACCCGGTGCTCGTCGATGTGCTTCGGCAGCGGCAGCTGCACCAGGATGCCGTGCACGGCCGGATCGGCATTGAGCTGCGCGATCCGGGCGAGCAGGGCGGCCTCGGTGGTGTCGGCGGCAAGACGGTCGAGCGTCGACGCGATGCCGACTTCCTCGCAGTCCTTGACCTTGTTGCGGACGTAGACCGCCGAGGCGGGGTCGTCGCCGACGAGGACCACGGCGAGGCCGGGACGCAGGCCGCGGGCGGCGAGGGCGGCGACGCGGCGAGCCACGTCGTCGCGGATGGAGCGGGCAAGCGCGTTACCGTCGATGAGGCGGGCGGACATGGACGTCGAGGTTACCACGCGTGCCGCGCCCGTCCGGGCCGCGCAGAGGGGACGTCTGCTACCCTCGGCGCGCATGAGAAACGCCCTGCGCAGGCTCTTCGTCTCGCTCCGCGCGGCCCTGCTGGCCGGCGGTCCGTTCGTGGTGATCGCGGCGGTGCTGCTGGTGCTGGCCTACCGCATCCTGCAGCCGAATCCGCCGCGCACCGCGGTGCTGCTCACCGGTCCCGAGCAGAGCGCGTTCGAGTCCTTCGGCGAACGGTATCGCGCGGCGCTCGCCAAGGAGGGCATCACGCTGGAGCTGCGCCGCACCGGCGGCACCGTCGCCAACCTCGAGGCGCTGCGTGCCGGCGAGGGCGACTTCGCGTTCGTGCAGGGCGGCCTGGTGTCGCTGGACGAGGCGGCGCGCGACGAGCTGATCTCGCTGGGCAGCCTGTTCTACGAGCCGGTCTGGGTGTTCCACCGCCGCACGCCGCCGAAGGGCCGCCCGATCCGCCTCGTCGACATGGCCGGCTGGTCGGTCAACGTGGGGCCGCCCGAATCGGGCCGACCCCAGCTCTTCGCGCGGCTGCTCGAAGCCAACCGCATCGATCCCTCGCGGCTCACCCTCGGCGACCGGCCCGACACCGACGCGGTGATCGAACTGCTCGAGGGTCGGCTCGACGCGGTGGTGTTCGTGTCGGCGCCCGAGTCGCCGCTCGTGCAGATGCTGCTGCAGACCCCGGGCGTGACGCTGCTCGACGTTCCGCAGGCCGAGGCCTACTCGCGCCGCTATCCGTTCCTGTCGCCGGTGACGCTGCCGCGCGGCATCGTCTCGATCGACCGCGACATCCCGCCGCGCAACCATTCGCTGCTCGCGACGACGACCTCGCTGGTGGCGCGCGACGGCACGCATCCGGCGCTGGTCCAGCTGATGGTGCAGGCGGCCGACCGCATCCACGGCGGGCCCGGCTGGTTCCGCCGGACCGGCGAGTTCCCGACGCCGCGCGGGGCCGAGCTGCCGCTGGCCAAGGAGGCGTCGCGGTTCTACGCCGACGGCGAGCCCTTCCTGCAGCGCTACCTGCCGTGGTGGCTGGCGAACCTGCTCGACCGCATGTGGATCGCGCTCGCGGCGATCGTCGCGGTGCTGCTGCCGCTGTCGCGGATCGTGCCGCCGGTCTACGAGTTCCGCGTGCGCTCGCGCGTGTTCCGCTGGTACGCGCAGCTGCGGGCGATCGAGGACGAGCTCGCGGCGGACCCGGCGCCGCAGGCGCGCGGCGCGCTGCGCACGCGCCTCGACGAGCTCGAGGCGCGCGTCGAGAAGATCGCGGTGCCGCTGTCCTATGCCGATGAGCTGTACGCGCTGCGCGGCCACATCGACCTCGTGCGCACCCGGCTCGGCTGATCGCGCGGCGTTCGGCACGCGTCGGTTTCGGGGTCGCGCGCGCTTCGGGTACACTTCGCGCTCGCCGTTCGGGCGGTCCGGGTCCACCCGACTCCGACTTGCAAGGGTGGTGACCCGTCGCTATAATGGCGGGCTTTCGTCGGGGGTATAGCTCAGCTGGGAGAGCGCTTGCATGGCATGCAAGAGGTCAGCG
>JBAXJZ010000339.1:0-5199 GCA_037137595.1 Burkholderiales bacterium
CGTCGGTCCGGTGCAGGCGCTGCTCGAGATGAAGGCGCCCGCGTCCCGGGTGGGCGCGCTGCGGCGGGCGCTGGTGACGATGGCGGCCGCGTACCTGCAGGCGGCGGCCTCGGGGGAGTCCGCACCCGATGCGCCGCCCGCTGCCGGCACGCGCGTCGCCGGCAGGCGCGTCGCCGGCACGCCCGTCGCCGGCACGCGCGTCGCCGGCAAGCCCGCCACCGAGAAGCACGCCACCGGGAAGCACGCCGCCAGGAAGCCCGCTGGCGGAACGTCCTCCACGAGTACGCCCACCCCGAGTACGCCCACCTCGGACACGCCCGCCGCAAAACGCCGCCGGCCGCACGCCCCGAAAACGCCAAGCCCCTGATCCACCAGCGGTTTTCCCGGGATTATTGGAGCTCGACACCGTCCGCGGCTAGCCTGTGCCCTCCTCCTACACCGCGTGCCCTCCACCGTGAAGCGAGCCCCGACCCCCACCGACTGGCGCCGCCGATTCCGCGACGCGAAGCCCGCGAAGCGCGTGGTGCTCGAGTCCGACTTCGCCGGCATCCGCGCCGGGACGATGCTGTTCGTCGCCACGCCCGGCGTGATCGCGAACTACGTCGCCCGCATCCCGCCCGGCGAGGTGCGCGAGGTCCGCCGCCTGCGCAACGAGCTCGCGCGCAAGAACGACGCACAGGCCACCTGCCCCGTGACCACCGCGATGTACCTGCGCGTGGTGGCCGAGGTGGCTTGGGACGACCTGCAGGCCGGCGCGACGCTCGACACCGTGGTGCCCTTCTGGCGCGCGATCGAACCCGACTCGCCCATCGCGCGCAAGCTGCGCTGCGGCCCCGACTGGATCCGGTCGATCCGCGAGGCCGAGCTCGCGGACGCCGGACACGAAGGCGCCGACACATGAGCCGCCCGCCCCTTCGCGCCGTCTGGTTCGAGCTGCCCGCCATCGACCTCGACCGCGCCGTGCGCTTCTACGAGGCCGTGCTCGGCGCCGAGTTCATGCGCGAGCGTGTCGACGGCCACGAGATGGCGTTCTTCTCCGGCGGCACCGATGCCGACGGCATCGTCGGCGCGATCGCCACCGGCGACGTCTATCGCCCGTCCGTCGAGGGTGCGATCGTCTACTTCGGCGTCGACGACGTCGAGGCCGTGCTCCGGCGTGCCACCGCACACGGCGGCGAGGTGCTGTACCCCGCGACCTCGATCGGCGAGCGCGGCATGGTGGGCGAGTTCCGCGACAGCGAGGGCAACCGCGTCGCGCTCCACGCGCCCCCGCCCGCGCTCAAGCCCGCAGGCTGAGCGCGCTGCCCGACTCAGCCGGGGCCGCCCAGCGTGCGCGCCGTGCCGAGCAGCGTCGCGCACAGCGTGGCCGTGCCCGCCGCGTCGATCGCGTAGACGTCCGCCGCGCAGGTGGTGAGCAGCCCGGGGCGCCCCACCACGCGTCCCGTGGCGCGCAGCGCGACGCCCTGCGCGGGCGCCAGCAGCTTCAGCGTCGCGTCCACCGTGGCGTTCGCCGTGCCCGGGGCGAGCCGGGTCGCGGCCGCCGCCACCGCCGCGAAGTCCGCGGCCGCGAAGACCGCCGTGGCCTGCAGCCGGCCCGGCGCGTGACACCAGTCGTCCTGGATGGGGAGCTCGATCTCCACGTCGCCGGGCTCCACACGGACGAACGAGAGCTTCAGCAGCCGGGCCATCGGCATCGCGAGGACCGCCTGCCGGACGAGGGCGAGCTGCGCAGAGGGGTTGGTCATGGTCGTCGATCTCTCAGTGGGACGGACGGTCGTCCATGAAGCCTTCCTGCACGAGCACCGCGCGGATGGCCGTTCGCATCGATTCCGGCGCGGCGAGTTCCGGCACCGAGCGGAAGACCGCGGCCGCGTCCACCACCCGCCCGTAGGCCGCGAAGGTCCGTTCGGCCTCGGCGAGTTCCACCGGCCTCAGCGCGATGGCGGCGCGCGCGCCCCCGTCGGGCCGCGCGCCGGGCGTGGCGTTCAGGTGCTTCAGCACCCTCGACTGACGGTCGCACCGACAGCGCGCCGCGTCGTTCACCAGCCCGCACTGCGCCTGCATGAACGGCTCGAGCCGCGCCTTCGCGCGCGACAGCCGCTGCCGGTAGGCCTCCGCGCCGATGTCGAGCACCTGTGCCGCGTCCGCGGACGACAGGTCGAACACGCTGTCCATCAGGTAGACCAGCCGCTGATCCCGATCGAGCGCCATCAGCATCGACTGCGTGCAGGACACGGCGACCTGCCGCGCCTCCAGCTTCTCCTCCGGCGTGAGCAGCCGGTCGCCGTCGGCACGCGGCAGCCGGTCCGCGATGTCCAGGCCCGCGCCGAGCTTCTCGGCGAGCGCGTCGAACGAGACCTCCGGCGACTCCACCGTGCGCGTGCGCGCGGTGAGCAGGTGGTTGCGCGCGATCCGCCAGACCCAGGTGGTGAAGGCCGAGCCGCCGCGGAAGCCGCTGAGGTGCGTGACCACCTTGAGCAGGATCTCCTGCGTGGCGTCGGCCGCGTCGTCGCGGTTGCCGAGCATCCGCAGCGCGAGGTTGAAGACCCCGCGCTGCACGCCCGCGAGCACCGCGTCGACGGCCTTCAGGTCCCCGCCGAGCGCGGCCTGCAGCGTCTCGGCGGCGGGTTCGATCATCCGCATGGTTCGATCCTTCGCGGGGTGGAGCGCGACCGGCCGCGCGTTCAGAGACCGGGAACCGCGGGGACGTTGCCTGCGAGCCGCGTGGGCAGCAGGATCGGCGTGTCGAACCACTCGACCGTGACGCCGCCCGCCTCGCCGGCCCTGCCGCCGCGCGCCGCGCCGCCGTCCGCGAGCCCCTGCCGCGCACTGGCCGCATCCTTCCACAGGTAGAGCGCGCCGTAGCGGCCGTCGTCGGCGAGCACGTCGTACTTGCGGAGCAGCCCGGGCACCTGCCGGTCCGCGGGAATCGCGGCCTCGAAGTCCTTCACCAGGCGCGCGCGGTCCGCGCCGACGGGTGCGGGGGCCAGCACCAGCGTGGCGACCGACGGGCTGTTCGCGTCGAGCGGCGTGCCGCCGGCGACCGCGTCGACCGCCACCGGCACCTCGAGGAAGCGCACCTCGCCCTTCACGCCGCGCTCGCGCTCCACCCGCTCGAACCACGCCGGGCCGTAGAAGGCGCGCGCGCTGCCGAGGTCCTTCCACAGGTAGACCCCGCCGAACGCACCGTCGGCCTGCGCAAACGAGTAGGCCTTGAAGGCGAGGCCCGGGATCGAGTCGTACTGCGGGATGGTGTCGCGCATCTTCGAGGTGACGAGGGCGCGCGGGGCGTACCAAGGCTTGGGGACCTTGACGATGGCGACGACGGCAGAGGTGGGGGCGAAGGTGGCGCCGCCGGTGGGTTGGGCGTGGGCGGCGGAAGAGAGGGCGGCGGCGGCGAACGCGGTGGCGACGGCGGCGGCGGCGATGTCGGCGCGGCGGGGGGCGGAAGCGGAGCGCATGGGGGACCTCCTGGTGACCGGGGACCACGCCGGGGATCGGCGGGTTGGGGGGTTAGACACGGGAGGGGTGGGGGTTGTGACAGGGGGCCTTCGCCGGGACACCACCTTCTTGATGGGGAGGCGGAGAACGAGTCGGTCGTGACCGCGTGGTTGAGTGGTCAGGCGGGCAGCCGGTCGGTCGGTTGGGCTGCGGCGGGACCGCAGTGGCGTTCGGGAGAGCGGTTCGGCGCGGGACGCCAAAGGTGGTTATTGGGATTGGCGCGGGGCGTTAGTACAGTTGCGATAGCTAAGTAAAAGTTAGGCATCAACAATGCGCATCACAGAGAACCTGACCACGTAAGGAGCCACCGAATGGCAGAAATCGAACGTCAAAAGCCCGTCTACACGAACCCCAACGTCGGCAACGGCCTCTTGATTTTCGGAGCGGTCGTCTTTGTCGCTTTCATCTACTGTGCGTGGCGTCTCGCTACGGGTGAGGCCAATAAGCCGATCGCAAGGGTCATTGGGGCGGCCTGGGTCGTGAGTGTCCCGGTCTTCTTCTTCGTGGAGCACATCTACTTCTTTCGAAAATATGGTGACCCGGCGCAATTCGACCAGTTCAAGCGACTTCAGGACTTAGCCGCGAAAATCTGGGCAGCTGCCGCGGTTGTCCTGGGGGCGTTCGCGGTTCATGGATTCCCAGGCAAGACGGGTTGACGCCTAACTGTCGGTTGGAGCGGACGACCTGCACGGGCCGGCGCTCCGCGGCCTTTGAATGGTCCACTACGCGCCGGCCCATCCATGCAGGTAGCCAGCTTCGCCTCGACGCGGCCTAGGGACACAGGACATCATCGATCGAGCGGACGCGGCACGAACTACGAAAGGCTACGCTGGAATCGGGAGATTTCTCCCGCTACCGCAAGGGTCCATCATGCCGACGAAAGCACTGACCTCGTTCGAAGTCCTATCGAGCCCGATCGCCCCTGTACCGGGGGTGCCTTACAGCCAGCAGGGATTCTTCCTGCAGATAACCAACCTAGATAGCAAGAGCGCATTGATCGGGATCGAGTACCAGGCCAGTCCGGCTTTCGTGGATGCACAGGGTCCGATCAAGCTCCTCGCGAACGTCATTGACGAGTTCGGTGCTCCCCAGCAATACCCCACCGAGGCGTTCCTGGGCGGCCCTGTCGGCTTCGACGCGCTGAACATCCCAGCCGGTAAGACGTGGCTTGTGGGCGTCCAATACCTCCTTCTGCCGAACGCGCCGCTCACCGAGCCCCCGATGGACGCCTTCACGACACGCGGCGTCGTCCTGGCGCATGCAGCGTCGGGCGCGAAGTTCATGATCCTCGCCACCGTCCGCCAGGTCTTCAGCACGTTCACCCCAACGGGCGGTCTCGTGGAAACCGATTCGACAGCCTACTCGGTTGCGATCCAGGGCGGTCCGGAAGTTCTCTTCTAGCCCGACGTCGGACCCGAGTAAGGAGCGCTGCGCCGAGGTGTTGTCCTGGCCCGATTCGTGGTCGAACTGCCTGCAGAGATGAGTGGCCTCTGCGGTCGGACACTGGAGAGGGTCGACTGGTGACGGGGAAGCCCAACGGATTGGGACGGTGCCCCAACTTTCCGGTTCGCTGTCGGAGCGGTGAGACTTATCTCGGCTGGCGAGACCTCATTCATGCTGGTCACTACGCTTCCACGTGCACCTGACCTGCCCCGTTTCCTCGGCCCAATAGTTTCTGGAAAGATGGCTCTCAATCCG
>JBAXJZ010000340.1:0-5194 GCA_037137595.1 Burkholderiales bacterium
CGCGAAGAGCCGGTCGAGCGAATGCGGCCCGATCGGCGCGCGGCCGAGCCCGCGGCCGTGCGCGCGCAGGGCGAGCCGTTCCCGTCGCGGCCGGTGCGCCTGGTCGTCGGCTACCCGCCCGGCGGCTCGGTCGACGCGGTGGGGCGCATCCTCGCCGACGGCCTCGGACCGGCGCTCGGCACCTCGATCGTCGTCGAGAACCAGAGCGGCGCGGCCGGCGTCGTCGCGGCGCAGCGCGTGGTCGGCAGCCCGCCCGACGGCTACACGCTGCTCGCCGGATCCAGCAACGAACTCGCCGGCACCGGCGTGCTGAACCCCGCGCAGAAGTACGACGCGCGGCGCGACCTCGTCTCGATCGGCCTCGCCGGCTCGGCGGGCGTGCTGCTCGCCACGAGCCCGCGGAGCGGCGTGCGGACGCTGGCCGAGTTCGTCGACCGGGTGAAGCGCAACCCGGGCAAGTTCAGCTACGGCAGCTCGGGCGTCGGCTCGTCGCTGCACTTCGCCGGCGAGCTGATCAAGCTGAAGGCCGGCCTCTTCATGGTCCACATCCCGTACCGCGGCGTGGCGCCCCTGGTGGCCGACCTGATGGGCGGCGTGCTGGACTTCGCGATGATCTCGCCGTCGGGCGCGGCGCCGTTCCTGAAGGACGGACGGCTGATCGCGCTGGGCGCGAGCAGCGCGCAGCGGATGGCCATCCTGCCCCAGGTGCCGGCCTTCGCCGAGCACCCGGCGCTGAAGGGCTACGAGCTGGTCGGCTGGTTCGCGCTGATGGCGCCCAAGGGCGTTCCCCAGCCGGTGCTCGAGCGCCTGCGCCAGGCGATGCAGGCGACGCTGGCGGACGCCGGCATCCGGCGACGGCTCGAGGAGCAGGGTCTGGTGGTGGCCAGCGGCCGCGAGGACGTCGGCCGGCTGATCGAGGCCGACGTCGTCCAGATGACCCGGATCGCCGACTTCGCCAAGATGCGCGAGCAGTGACCCGCGCCGTCGGCGCGGGCAGAAAAAAGGCCGCCCGGTGAGGGGCGGCCGGTCAGCGGGGTCGGCGGCAGGGACCGACCCCGGTGGGACCGATCACTCGCGGTCGCCGCCGAAGATGCCCAGCAGCTGCAGCAGCGCCGAGAAGACGTTGTAGACGTTCAGGTAGATCGCCAGCGTCGCGGTCACGTAGTTCGTCTCGCCGCCCTGCACGATGCGCTGCAGGTCGACCAGGATGAACGCCGAGAAGATCGCGACGACCAGCACCAGGATGGTCAGCGTCAGCGCCGGCATCTGCAGGAAGATGTTCGCGACGACCGCGGCCATCAGCACAAGCGCGCCGACGAACAGGAACTTCGACATCCCGGTGAAGTCGCGCTTCGAGACCGTGGCCACCGTGGCCATCACCGCGAAGATGCCGGCGGTGCCGCCGAACGCGCCCATGATCAGCGACGCGCCGTTGGACATGCCGAGCACCGACCCGATCAGCCGCGACAGCATCAGGCCCATGAAGAAGGTGAAGCCGAGCAGCAGGGCGACGCCGATGCCCGAGTTCTTGAACTTCTCGATCGCGAAGAAGAAGCCGAAGGACACGGCCAGGAAGACGACCAGGCCGATCAGCGGGCTGCCCGCGAAGAACGAGAAGCCGCTGGCGACACCGATCCAGGCGCCCAGGACGGTCGGCACCATCGAGAGGGCGAGCAGCGCGTAGGTGTTCCGAAGCACCCGGTTGCGCGCGACGGTGCTCAGGTCGCCGGCGCGGCCGTAGGGCATCGACGGGGTGGACTGGGGTTCGTAGGCCATCTGGACTCCGTGAGGGAAGGGGCGGGCGGCGCGCGACAGGCGCGTGAAAATCCCGTGAACACACTGTAGGGCCGGGGAGGCCGGATTTCAACCCGTACGACGGTGCGGCCATGCGGTCCGTCACGCCCGGCTGACGCCGCCTGCCGGGCCGGGAACCCGCCCGCCGTCAGGGCATCGCCACGGCATGCTAGAATCGAAGGCTAGACTTCTGTCAAGATACCCTCGCTAACCCCCTCATTTTCAAGAAAATTCCGGGAGCGCACATGGCCGTCGAACGGACCCTCTCCATCATCAAGCCCGATGCAGTCGCCAAGAACGTCATCGGCCAGATCTATGCCCGCTTCGAAGGCGCCGGCCTGAAGGTCGTCGCGGCCCGCATGGCGCACCTGTCGCGCGGCGAGGCCGAGGCGTTCTACGCCGTCCACCGCGAGCGGCCCTTCTTCAAGGACCTCGTGGACTTCATGGTCTCCGGCCCGGTGATGATCCAGGTGCTGGAAGGCGAGAACGCCATCCTGAAGAACCGCGACCTGATGGGCGCGACCGATCCGAAGAAGGCCGCGCCGGGCACGATCCGCGCGGATTTCGCCGACAGCATCGACGCCAACGCGGTGCACGGTTCGGACGGTCCCGAGACTGCGCGCAACGAGATCGCGTTCTTCTTCGCCGGGATGAACGTCCACGGCCGCTGAGGCCCGCGGCGCCCCGACCGAGGCCCCCCCGGGGCCCGACACCGGTGGCGCCGCCCGACACGATGACCGACACCGCCGCCACCGACCGCACCGACCTGCTGGGGCTCGACCGGGCCGCGCTGGTCGCGCTCTGCCGCGACTGGGGCGAGAAGCCGTTCCGTGGCCAGCAGCTGATGCGCTGGCTGCACCGGCGCTTCGAGTCGGACTTCGAGGCGATGTCGGACCTCGCCAAGGGGTTCCGGCAGACGCTGTCGGCGCGTGCCCGGGTGACCGCGCCGACGGTGATCTCCGATCACGTCGCGGCCGACGGCACGCGCAAGTGGCTGCTCGACGTCGGGCAGGGCAATGCCGTCGAGACGGTGTTCATCCCCGAGGTGTCCCGCGGCACGCTGTGCATCTCCACGCAGGCCGGATGCGCGGTGAACTGCCTGTTCTGCTCCACCGGCAAGCAGGGCTTCGCGCGCAACCTGACGGCCGCCGAGATCGTCGGCCAGCTCTGGCTCGCGAACCGGCTGCTCGGCGCGCGCGGCGACGCCGCGGCGGGCGACGTCGAGGACGGCACGCCCGACGACCACGACCGCATCGTCACCAACGTCGTGTTCATGGGCATGGGCGAACCGCTGCTCAACTACGAGGCGACGACCGCCGCGCTGCGGATCCTGCTCGACGACCACGCCTACGGCCTGTCGCGCCGGCGCGTGACCGTGTCCACCTCGGGCGTCGTGCCGATGATCGACCGCCTGCGCGACGACGTGCCGGTGGCGCTGGCGGTCTCGCTGCACGCGCCCAACGACGCGCTGCGCGACCGGCTGGTGCCGCTCAACCGCAAGCATCCGCTGACCGAGCTGATGGCGGCGTGCCGTCGCTACCTCGACCGGGCGCCGCGCGACTTCGTGACCTTCGAGTACGTGATGCTCGACGGCGTGAACGATGCCGACGAGCACGCGCGGCAGCTCGTCGATCTGGTGCGCGACGTGCCGTGCAAGTTCAACCTGATCCCGTTCAACCCGTTCCCCGAGGCCGGCCTGAAGCGCTCACCGCCGGAACGGGTCAAGGCCTTCGCCCAGCGGCTGATGGACGCGGGCATCGTGACCACGGTCCGCAAGACCCGCGGCGACGACATCGACGCGGCCTGCGGTCAGCTCGCCGGCGACATCGTCGACCGCACGCGGCTCGCGCAGCGCACCGGCCGGGGCCGGATCGCGATCGCGCGGGCCTGAACCCCGACGGAGCCCCGATGTCCACCGTGCCTCCCGTCAGCGTTCCCCGAGCCGGCGTTCTCCGCCGCGGCGCGGTCGCGCTCGTCCTGGGCGCGTCGGTGCTGGCGGGCTGCCAGACCGTCGACGAGAAGCCGGAACCGATCCGCGATCTGCGTGGTGCCGAGCCGCGCCGCGACGCGCCGTCCTCGCTGTCCCCGCCGTCCTCCGGCGCGGTGTCCGGCGGCGAGTCCGAGCAGCGGCGGCGTGCGTCGATCCGTCTCGAGCTCGCCACCGGCTACTACCAGCAGGGCAACTACGCGCAGGCGCTCGAGGAGTTGCGGGCCGCGGTCGCGACCGATCCGTCGTTCGCGCCCGCCTACGGGCTCTACGGCCTGGTCTACATGGACATGAAGGACCTGCCGCGCGCCGAGGAGAACTTCCAGCGCGCGCTCAGGCTCACGCCCGACGATTCCGACCTGCTCAACAACTACGGCTGGTTCCTCTGCCAGTCCGGGCGCCCGCGCGAGTCGATCGCGCAGTTCCAGGCCGCGCTGCGCAATCCGCTCTACGCGACGCCGGCGCGCCCGATGCACAACGCGGGCATCTGCTCGATGCGGGCCGGCGACGAGCGGGCCGCCGAAGGCTGGTTCGACCAGTCCTTCCGCGTCGATCCGCGCAACCCGGTCGCGATGTACAACCTCGCCGAGATCTACCTGAAGCGCGGCGACATCGAGCGCGCCCGGTTCCATTCGCAGCGGCTGCTGTCGAGCTACCCGCCCAGCGCCGAGACGCTGTGGCTCGGGATCCGCGTCGACCGCCGGGCCGGCGACCGCGACAGCGTCGCGAGCCTGTCGGCGCAGCTGCGGCGCCAATTCCCGTCCTCCCGCGAGGCGAACCTGTTGCAACGTGGAGCTTTCGGTGACTGATTCGGTGACGGATCCCTCGGGCGCCCCCGAGGCGGGCGCCTCGAACGGCCAGGCGGTGGAGTCGGCCGAGCAGCTGGCCGCCATCCGCGAGAAGCGCGGCATGGGCAAGGGCGAGGTGGCCCAACGGCTGAAGCTGCATCCCCGCCAGCTCGACGCGATCGAGCGGGGCGACTGGGCGGCGCTGCCCGGCCGTGCGTTCGTGCGCGGCTGCGTGCGCTCGTACGGCCGCCTGCTCGGTGTCGACGTCGAGCCGCTGCTGAAGACCATCGGCGGCTTCGCCGAGGCCGAGGAGCTCAAGCCCACCGCGTCGCTGCACGCCCCGATGCCGCGCGACGGCGGGGGCTTCGGCTTCGAGGCCGAAGGCAAGGGCAGCCGCCTGTGGTGGGCGATGGCCGGCGTCGGCGCGGTGATCGCGGTGGGGCTCTTCTTCGGTCGCGACGGCGATCTCGGCAAGGCCACCTCGTGGATCGGTTCGGGCGCGCCGCCCGCGACGACGACCACGACGGCCCCATCGCCGGCACCGGCCGCCGACGGCGGCACCGCCGTCGCCGTGCCGCCGGCGCCCGGCGTGCCGCTCGTGCCGCCGCCGCTCGTGCCGGCGCCC
>JBAXJZ010000341.1:0-5191 GCA_037137595.1 Burkholderiales bacterium
GGGCGAGCTCAAGACCAAGCCCACCCAGCACTCGGTGCAGAAGCTGCGCGAGATCGGCATCCAGGCCGACCTGCTGCTGTGCCGCGCCGACCGCCGCATCCCCGACGACGAGCGCGCGAAGATCTCGCTGTTCTCGAACGTGCCGCTGGATTCGGTGATCTCGGTCTGGGACGCCGACTCGATCTACAAGATCCCCCGGATGCTGCACGAGCAGCGCGTCGACGACCTGGTCTGCCAGGTGCTGCGGATCGACTCGAAGCCGGCCGACCTCTCGGTCTGGGACCGGCTCGTGGACCGGCAGTCGCATCCCAAGCGCACGGTGCGGATCGCGATGGTCGGCAAGTACGTCGACCTGACCGAGTCGTACAAGTCGCTGACCGAGGCGCTGACGCACGCGGGCATCCACACCGAGAGCAAGGTCGCGATCGAGTACATCGATTCCGAGGCCATCGAGCGCGAGGGCACGGGGAGCCTCGAGGGCTTCGACGCGATCCTGGTGCCGGGCGGCTTCGGCAAGCGCGGCGTCGAGGGCAAGATCAAGGCGATCCGCTACGCCCGCGAGCAGGGCGTGCCGTACCTCGGCATCTGCCTGGGGATGCAGCTCGCGGTCATCGAGTTCGCGCGCGACGTCTGCGGGCTCGAAGGCGCGAACAGCACCGAGTTCGACCCCGCCGCCCCGCATCCGGTCGTGGGCCTGATCACCGAGTGGCTGGACCGCGAGGGCCGCGTCGAGAAGCGCGACGCCGGTTCGGACCTCGGCGGCACGATGCGGCTCGGCGCGCAGCGCTGCCCGGTGCTGCCGGGCACGCTCGCCGCCGCCATCTACGGTGAGGCGGTCAACGAGCGCCACCGCCACCGCTACGAGGTCAACAACCACTACGTGCCGCAGCTCGAGGCCGCCGGCCTCAAGGTGTCGGCGCGCACGCCGTCCGAGGGGCTGACCGAGATCGCCGAGCTGCCGCAGAGCGGCCGCCATGCGCATCCGTGGTTCGTGGGCGTGCAGTTCCACCCCGAGTTCACCTCGACCCCGCGCGACGGACATCCGCTCTTCCGCGCCTATGTCGAGGCCGCGATCGCCCACGCCGAGCGGCGCGGGTCGGCGCGCCAGGCCGCCTGACGGAGGCCGCGATGAAGCTGTGCGGACACGAGGTCGGCCTCGACCGGCCGCTGTTCCTGATCGCCGGCCCCTGCGCGATCGAATCGCGCGAGCTCGCGATCGAGACCGCGGGCCAGCTGAAGGCGATCGCCGCGTCGCTGAACGTGCCGTTCATCTACAAGTCGTCGTTCGACAAGGCGAACCGCTCGTCGGGCCGGTCGTTCCGCGGGCCCGGCATCGACGGCGGCCTGCGGATCCTCGACGACGTGAAGCGGCAGATCGGCGTGCCGGTGCTGACCGACGTGCACGACATCGAGCAGGTCGAGCCGGTGGCGGCGGTGGTCGATGTGCTGCAGACGCCGGCCTTCCTGTGCCGGCAGACCGACTTCATCCGCGCGGTGGCCGCGACCGGTACGCCCTGCAACATCAAGAAGGGCCAGTTCCTCGCGCCGCACGACATGAAGAACGTCGCGGACAAGGCCCGCGAGGCCGCGATCGAGGCCGGCCACGACGGCGACTCGATCATGGTCTGCGAGCGCGGCGCCTCGTTCGGCTACAACAACCTGGTCTCGGACATGCGCTCGCTGGCGATCCTGCGAGAGACCGGCTGCCCGGTGGTGTTCGACGCGACCCACTCGGTGCAGCTGCCGGGCGGGCAGGGCACGAGCTCCGGCGGCCAGCGCGAGTTCGTGCCGGTGCTGGCCCGCGCCGCGGTGGCCGTGGGCGTGGCGGGGCTCTTCATGGAGACCCACCCGGACCCGGCGAAGGCGCTCTCCGACGGCCCGAACGCGTGGCCGCTGCCGCGGCTCGCCGAGCTGCTCGCCACGCTGGTCGAGCTCGACGCGCTGGTCAAGCGCACCGGTTTCGCCGAACAGTCCCTGGCCGGCTGACGTCCGGCCCCCGCGCCTCGCCGACGGAGCGACGACGATGCCCTGCGCCTATGTGATCGCCGACGTCGAGGTCTCCGACCCCGAGCGCTACCGCGGCTACACCGCGCTGTCGCCCGGCGCGGTGGCGGCCGCCGGCGGCGAGTTCGTGGTCCGAGGCGGTCGCGCCGAGGTCCTGGAAGGCGACTGGACGCCGGGCCGCGTCGTCGTCGTGAAGTTTCCGAGCCTAGACGCCGCCCGGGCCTTCTACGATTCCGCGCTGTACGTCGAGGCCCGCGCGAAGCGGGCCGGCGCCACGTCCCAGTTTAATCTCATCATCGTCGAGGGAGTCTGAGCACACATGAGCACGATCGTCGACATCATCGGGCGCGAGGTCATCGACTCGCGCGGCAATCCCACCGTCGAGTGCGACGTCCTGCTGGAGTCGGGCACGATGGGTCGCGCCGCGGTCCCGTCGGGCGCGTCCACCGGCTCGCGCGAGGCGATCGAGCTGCGTGACGGCGACAAGAGCCGCTACCTCGGCAAGGGCGTGCTGCGCGCGGTGGAGAACATCAACACCGAGATCTCCGAGGCGCTGATGGGCCTCGACGCGACCGAACAGGCCTACGTCGACAAGACCCTGATCGAGCTCGACGGCACCGACAACAAGGCGCGCCTGGGCGCGAACGCGACGCTCGCCGTCTCGATGGCGGTGGCCAAGGCCGCGGCCGAGGAGTCGGGGCTGCCGCTGTACCGCTACTTCGGCGGCTCGGGCGCGATGGCGCTGCCGGTGCCGATGATGAACGTCATCAACGGCGGCGCGCACGCGAACAACAACCTCGACCTGCAGGAGTTCATGATCATCCCCGTGGGGGCGCCGAGCTTCCGCGAGGCGATCCGCTACGGCGCCGAGGTGTTCCACGCGCTGAAGAAGATCATCCACGACCGCGGCATGAGCACCGCGGTGGGCGACGAGGGCGGCTTCGCGCCCAGCGTCGCGAACCACGAGGCGGCGATCAAGCTGATCCTCGAGGCGATCGATCGCGCCGGCTACCAGGCGGGCTCGCAGATCGCGCTCGGCCTGGACTGCGCGGCCTCGGAGTTCTTCAAGGACGGCAAGTACCACCTCGAGGGCGAGGGCCTGGTGCTGACCCCGACGGACTTCACCAACCTGCTCTCGACCTGGTGCGACAAGTACCCGATCGTCTCGATCGAGGACGCGATGGCCGAGAACGACTGGGACGGCTGGCGCATCCTCACCGACGCGCTGGGCGACCGCGTGCAGCTGGTGGGCGACGACCTGTTCGTCACCAACACGCGGATCCTGCGCGAGGGCATCGAGGCCGGCATCGCGAACTCGATCCTCATCAAGATCAACCAGATCGGCACGCTGACCGAGACCTTCGCGGCGATCGAGCTGGCCAAGCGCAACAACTACACGGCGGTGGTCTCGCACCGCTCGGGCGAGACCGAGGACACGACGATCGCCGACATCGCGGTGGCCACGAACGCGCTGCAGATCAAGACGGGTTCGATGTCGCGCAGCGACCGGATCGCCAAGTACAACCAGCTGCTGCGCATCGAGGAGGACCTCGGCGACGTCGCGCAGTATCCGGGCCGCTCGGCGTTCTACAACCTGCTGTAACATCTGCCCATGCGGTTGTTCTCGCTCGCGCTCGTCGCCCTGCTCGCGCTCATCCAGTACCCGCTGTGGCTGGGCAAGGGCGGGTGGCTGCGCGTCTGGGAGCTGGATCGCCAGCTGCTCGCGCAGAACCAGGTGAACGCGAAGATGTTCGAGCGCAACCGCGCCCTCGAGGGCGAGGTCCGTGACCTGAAGCAGGGCACGGTCGCCATCGAGGAGCGGGCGCGCTACGAGCTCGGGATGATGAAGCCCGACGAGATCTTCGTGCAGATCGCCGAGCCGGGGTCGCCCCCGGCCGGCGGCGCGGTGGCGGGCCTCAGTGCCTCGCCCGCGATCCCGGCGCGGCCGGCTCGCTGAGGAAGAGCTCGGCGCCGTCGACGGCGTCGAAGTCGTAGGGCGAGTTGCAGAACTCGCAGCGCACGCTCACCGTCCCCTGCTCGGCGAGGATCGACTCGATCTCCGCGCGGCCGAGCATCTTCAGCATCGAGGCGACCTTCTCGCGCGAGCAGGTGCAGGCGAAGCGCGGCGTGCGGTCGTCGAACGCGGTCAGCGGCTCCTGCCAGAACAGCCGGTGCAGCACGGTGGCCGGCGGCAGCGCGAGCAGTTCGTCGCGGGTCAGCGTGTCGGCGAGCTGCTGCATCCGGTTCCAGCCGTCCGCGTCCTGGTCGGCCGTCGTCCGGCCGGGCGCGACCGGCCGTGTCGGGTCGTTCGGATCCGGTACGGCGCCCGGCCGCTCCGCGGCCGTGCCCTCGTCGGCCGGCCCCGGCGTCCAGCCGCCGGCGGGCGTCGCCGCATGGCCGCCCTCGTCGGGCAGGCGCTGCAGCAGCAGGCCGGTGGCGCGCGCGTCGTCGGCGGCCAGCCACAGGCGTGTCGGCACCTGCTCGGAGCGGGCCATGTAGCGCTCGAGCACCTCTGCGACGCTGCGGCCCTCGAAGGGCACGATGCCCTGGTAGGGCTGGCGGTTCGGCGAGTCGGTGCGCGGGTCCAGGGTCACGACGAATCGGCCGCGGCCGCGGGCGTTGACCAGGGTGGCGAGATCCGCCTCGTCGGGGCAGGGCACGCCCTCGCGCAGCTTCGCGGTGGCGCGGAAGGTGCCGTCGGCCTCGCACTCGACGACCAGCAGCGACACCGGCCCGTCGCCATGGATCTGCAGGATCAGCGCGCCGTCGAACTTCAGCGTCGCCGACAGCAGCAGGCCCGCCGCGCAGAGCTCGCCCAGCCGGTCGCGGACCGCACGCGGGAACGCATGGCGGTTCGCGACCTCGCGCCACGACGCGTCGAGCGACACCACCTCGCCGCGCACCGGCGCGCCGCTCAGCATGAAGCGGCGCAGCGAGTCGCCGCCCTCCGCCACCGGGATCCGGGACTCGCTCATCCGTCGATCCGGACCAGCGTCGCGCCGTAGACGGCGGCGCGGGCCGCGTAGTGCTGGGCGCCGGCGCGGATCCGCGCGACCTCGGCGTCGGTCAGTTCGCGGACGACCTTGCCGGGGCTGCCGAGCACGAGGCTGCGGTCGGGAATGACCTTGCCCTCGGCGACGAGCGCGCCCGCGCCGATCAGGCACTCGCGTCCGATCCTCGCGCCGTT
>JBAXJZ010000342.1:0-5181 GCA_037137595.1 Burkholderiales bacterium
GTGCTCGCGATGGTCTTCGGCCTGCTGTCGGCGGGCGTCGCGACGGTGATGCTCGCGCTGCCCAAGGCCTTCATCGCCGCGCTGGCCGGCCTGGCGATGCTGCGCGTGCTGCACGCGGCCTTCTCCACCGCGTTCCGCGACCGGTTCGCCATCGGCTCGCTGACCAGCTTCCTCGTCACCGTGGCCGACCTGCCGATCGCCGGCATCGGCGCGCCCTTCTGGGGGCTGGTCGCGGGCTTCGCGGTGTCGTGGGCGATGGAGCGCCGCGACTTCGCGCCGCCGGCCGGACGCTCGACGTGACGGTGGCGTCCCGCGCCCGGCCTTGAATCCGCGCGCGCCCGCCCCCACGTGCTCGGCAGCCCCTGCCCCCGGAGCCGCCGATGACCGCCCCCGATCCGCTGAACGCCGTCTGCCCGCATTGCGCGGCGGTCAACCGCGTGCCCGCCGACCGCCGGGACGAGGCCCCCGTCTGCGGCCGCTGCGGCGAGCCGCTGTTCCCCGGCACGCCGGTGGCGCTGACCACCGAGGCCTGGGACCGCTTCACCGGCCGCAACGACCTGCCGGTGCTCGTCGACTTCTGGGCGACCTGGTGCGGCCCCTGCCGCGCGATGGCCCCCCAGTTCGAGGCCGCCGCGAAGCGCCTCGCCGGCCGCGTGCAGTTCGCGAAGGTGGACACCGATCGCGAGCCCGAGCTCGCCGGCCGCTTCTCGATCCGCAGCATCCCCACGCTGGTGCTGATGCAGGGCGGCCGCGAGATCCGCCGCGCGAGCGGCGCGATGAGCGCCGCGCAGCTCGAGCGCTGGCTCGAGGCCCCGTGACGCCGACGGGCCGTGCGCGGTCCGGCCGCCGGGTGAGGTACAGTGCGCGCGACCGAGTCCGGCCACGCCCGCGATGACCTCACCGTCCGACGTCCCTTCCGAGTCCCCCGCCGGACGCGCCCCGAGCGCGATCGCGGACCCGGTGCGCGCCGAGCCCGACGCCCCGGTCGGCGGCGCCTCGGCGCTCTCCGCGCCCGAGCTGACCCGGACCGTCCTCGCGATCATCGTGCTCGTCGGCCTGCTGGCCGGCACGTTCTGGGTGCTGCAGCCGTTCATCCCGGCCCTGATCTGGGCGACCACGATCGTCATCGCCACCTGGCCGCTGATGCTGGGCGCGCAGCGTCTCCTCTGGGGCCGCCGCTCGCTCGCGGTCGCGGTGATGACCGTCGCGCTGCTGCTGCTCTTCTTCGTCCCGCTGGCGCTCGCGATCGCGACGATCCTCGAGAACGTCGACACCGTCGGCGGCTGGATCAAGGTCGCGTCCACCTGGCGCTTCGGCGAGCCGCCGGGCTGGCTCGCGACGCTGCCGGTGGTCGGCAGCCGCGCGGTCACCTACTGGCGCGAGCTGGTCGCGAGCGGCGTCGAGCCGCTGATCGCGAAGATCGCGCCCTACGCCGGCATGTTCGCGGGCCGCGTGCTGCGCGAGGCCGGCGCGATCGGCGCGATCGCGCTGCAGTTCCTGATGACCGTGGCGCTGTGCGCGATCCTCTACGCCACCGGAGAGTCCGCCGGCTCGAAGGTGCTGCGCTTCTTCCGCCGCCTCGCCGGCCAGCGCGGCGAGAACACCGCGCTGCTCGCGGCCGCGTCGATCCGCGGCGTGGCGCTGGGCGTGGTGGTCACCGCGGTCGTCCAGTCGATGCTCGGCGCGCTCGGCCTCGCGGTCGTCGGCGTGCCGGCGGTGGCGCCGCTCACCGCGGTGATGTTCCTGCTCGCGATCGCGCAGGTCGGCGTGATCCCGGTGCTGCTGCCCGCGGTGATCTGGCTGTTCTGGTCGGGCGACACCGTCTGGGGCGTGGTGCTCGCGATCTGGATGGTCTTCGTCGGCACGATCGACAACTTCCTGCGCCCCTGGCTGATCCAGAAGGGCGCGGACCTGCCGCTGCTGCTGATCTTCGCCGGCGTGGTCGGCGGGCTCGTGGCCTTCGGGCTGGTGGGCATCTTCATCGGGCCGGTGGTGCTGGCCGTGACCTGGACGCTGCTGGGCGCCTGGATGGAGGAGCGCCCGGCCGCCCACCGCAGGCGCTGACGCGATGGCGGTGCGCCTCGAGTTCATCGACGTGCTGGTGCCGGTGCACGTCATCGAGGAGAAGTACCCGGGGGGCCTCGTGCAGTGCCTCGCCGACCACCGGCCGCTGATCGGCCGGCGCATCTGGCACGACGGCCACCTGCTGCGCGACGGCGCGCTCGATCCGAAGAGCGCGATGGCGCTGGTCGAAGGCTGGCAGGCGCTGGGCGTCGAGCCGCTGATGTGGGTCGACCGCAAGCTCGCTTGGAAGGACATCTGCGTGGTCGACGCCAGCGCCGGCGGTCCGACGGTCCCCTGCGACTGGCTCGACTGGGATCCGAAGCGCCGCGTGGCCTGGCTGCGCGGCTCGGACCGCGGGGTGGTGGTCGGGCGCTGGTGAGGCGCCCGGCTCAGCCCGGCCCGATCGCCGCGCGCAGCGCCTTCGCGGCCCGCGCGCTCGCCACCACCGCGAGCTTCATCGTGGCACGCGTGGCACCCACGAAGAGCTTGCGCACCGTGCGCTCGTCGAGCGACTCGAAGTCCACCTCCGACAGCACCACCGCCGGCGCGGCCTGCCCCTTGAATCGGTAGACCGACTCCACCAGCAGCTCGCCGTCGGTGAACACCGGCTGGGCGAGCAGGTCGTAGCGGCCGGTGAAGCGGCGGATGGGATGCGGCCCGAGCTGGTCGAGCCCGAGCAGCGCCGAGCCCTCGCGGCCGCGGAAGCTGATCACCGCGATGTCGGCCCGCCGGAAGCCCTCGGCGAGGCACTTGCGGATCGCCTCCTTGGTGCCCGCGAGCAGGCCCTCGGCATCCGTGTACTCGATCAGCTCGAGGCCGCCGCCGGCGAACGGCCCGGCCGCCTCGATCTCCACGTCGGGCGGCAGGATCGCGGACAGCAGCCGCACGACGTCGCGCGGGCTGCGGTAGTTGGAGCGCGCGTGCAGCGTGACCCAGCCCGGCAGCGGCGCGGGCTCGCGCTGGTAGAGCGCCTGCATCGCGTCCTCGAGCCAGATCACGCGCGCGCCCGGTTTCGCGTGGCGCAGCACCTGGTCGCGCCAGGCCGGCGAGAAGTCCTGGCCCTCGTCGACCACCACCGTGTCGAACAGCCAGCGCGCGTCGACGCGCACCTGCGCGGCCTCGCGCTCGAGCCGCTCGAAGCCGTCGGGTGCCGACAGGTCCACCGCGCGGCCGGCGTCGCGCAGCAGCCGCTGGCACAACGTGTGGAAGGTGCAGACCTCGCCCCCCGCCGGGACGATCGACGAGAAGTGGTCGGCGAGCGGGCGGTTGTAGCAGACGTAGAGCGGCCGCGCGCCGCGCGCGATCGCGTCGCGGTGCTCGGCGAACGCGAGCTGCGTCTTGCCCGAGCCCGCGGTGCCGTCGACGTGCAGCCGGAACGGCTGGAAGTCCAGCTGGCGCGCCCAGTGCGCGAGCCCGCCCGAGATCCGCGTGACCAGCGCCTCGGCCTGACCGACCAGCGCGTTGACGTCGGTCTCGAGCTCGATCACGTCGCGGAAGAACCGGTCGACCTGCTGCCAGGCCGGGCCGTTCGCGCCCGAGGGCGCGGGTCGACCGGGCGGCAGCACGTCGCGGATCACCGGCACCAGCCGGTCGCGGCGCGACGCGTCCACCAGCCGGTCGGTCGACAGGCCGGCGCTCTCGACGCGGCGCACCGCGTAGTCCGGGCAGTAGAGCAGGTAGTCGACGCGGATCGACTCGCAGCCGGGACGGCGGGCGAGCTTGTCGCGCAGCGTGACGAGCGTGCGCGCGATCTGCACCGGCACGTTGCGAACGCGGCCGCGCTCGCGCTTGAGCAGGCCCTCGGCGCCTTCCTCGAGGAAGCCGGTCTTCTGCTCGACGAGCAGCAGGTCGCCCTGCCGGTTCACGACGACGAAGTCGATCTCGCCGTAGACCGAGAAGCCGCGCTCCACCGTGGTCCAGTGGACCGCGTGGTAGACCGTGTAGTCGTCCGGCAGCCCGCGCGCGAGCAGCTCGAGCGTCTCGCGGTGCCGCTGCGCGGACGCGGGCAGCGCCGCGGCCGCGGCCTCGCTGCCGACCAGCTCCCGCCAGCCATCGGGGATGATGCGCGCCATCGCGCGATTCTAGCGGCGCGCGGGCGCGACCCCGGACTCAGAACACCAGCCAGCGCACCGACAGCTGCACGCGGGTCGTCGTCGCGCGCGCCCCGTCCACCGCCGCGGCCTCGCCGCGCTGCAGCTCCACGCCGGCGAAGACCGTGGGCGACACGCGCCGCACGAGGGTCGCGCTCGCGTAGGTCAGCGCGCGCAATGCGCCGGGGTCGCGACGGCCGCCGTCGGCGTCGGCCACGAGCCGGCTCGCGCCCACCGTCGAGGTCCAGCCGTCGGGCCAGGCGTGGCGCCAGTAGAGCGTGGTGCCGGTGAGCGTCAGCGGGACGACGGTCAGGTCGCCGCCCGCCGCCACGCCGCTCGCCGACACGCCGTCGTTGAAGTAGCGGCCGATCGCCTCGCCGCGCACCCACTGGCCGGACAGCGTGTCGGCGCCGCCGAGCGCCACGCTGCCCGACAGCGACACGCCGCGGCCGGCGACGCGCCGCGTCGTGCTCGTGACGGGCGCCTGCGCCGGACCGGCGACCGCCGACACGTCGAGCCGTCGCGACAGCCCCGCGAGCTGCAGGTGCCCGGCCTCGCCCTCCACGCGCAGCCGCGCGGCGAGGTCGGGCCGCGCGGCCGAGACCCGGAGCTCGCCGACGCCGTCGACGCCCGCGCGCGCATCGGCCTGCGGCGTCTCCACCGACGCGTCGAGGCGCACCGCCTCCAGCGGCCGCAGCGACAGGCGGACCATCGGCTGCCGGACGAAGGTGACGCCGCTCGGGCCGTTGTAGTCGAGCGTGGTCGGCAGGGCCGCGTCGTCCATGAAGGTCGAATAGGTCCGGCCCACCAGCAGCACGTCGTCGAGCCGCACGAAGCCCAGCGTCAGCCGCGGGCGCGTCGAGCCGTCCGGGCCGAAGAGGTTCGCCTGCACGCGGGTCCAGACGCGGTGCCCGCCGCCCACCGGGGTCCAGGCCACGCCGTCGACCTGCGACGTGCGGATCGACGCGCGGGTCACCGAGGGCGCGTCGCCGAAGGGGATCGCCGAGACCGTCAGCGTGTCCAGCGG
>JBAXJZ010000343.1:0-5142 GCA_037137595.1 Burkholderiales bacterium
CTTCTGCGGCGCGGTGGCGATCACCGAGAAGTCGCGGATGCCCTCCAGGCTCATCGCCAGCGTGCGCGGGATCGGCGTGGCGGTGAGGGTCAGCACGTCGACCTCGGCGCGCAGCGCCTTCAGCGTCTCCTTCTGCCGGACACCGAAGCGGTGCTCCTCGTCGATGATCACCAGGCCCAGCCGCTTGAAGGACACGTCCTTGCCCAGCAGCTTGTGCGTGCCGATCACGATGTCGATCGAGCCGCTGGCGATCCCGTCGAGGGCGGCCTTGACTTCCTTGCCCGTCCGGAAGCGCGACAGCTCGGCGAGGCGGAACGGCCAGTTGGAGAAGCGGTCCTTGAAGGTCTCGAAGTGCTGCTCGGCGAGCAGCGTGGTCGGGCACAGGATCGCCACCTGCTTGCCGTCGGCCGCGGCGACGAAGGCCGCGCGCAGCGCCACCTCGGTCTTGCCGAAGCCCACGTCGCCGCAGATCAGCCGGTCCATCGGCTTGCCCGAGACCAGGTCCTGGGTGACCGCGTGGATCGCCGCGAGCTGGTCGGGCGTCTCGTCGAAGCCGAAGCCCTCGGCGAAGAGCTCGTAGTCGCGGGCGTCGAACCGGAACGCATGGCCCTGGCGCGCCGCGCG
This sequence comes from Burkholderiales bacterium, assembly GCA_037137595.1. GTDB lineage: Bacteria > Pseudomonadota > Gammaproteobacteria > Burkholderiales > Burkholderiaceae_E > UBA4615. The sequence goes on from JBAXJZ010000343.1 coordinate 625, forward strand.
CCGGGCGTAGATGTTCAGCAGTTCGGCGGCGGTGTCGCGGGCGCGCTTGGCGGCCTTCTGCTTCGCGCGCTCCCACTGGCCGGAGCCCAGCCCGTGCAGCGGCGCCTCGTCGGGCGACGCACCCGAATAGCGCCCGATCTGGTGCAGCTGCGAGACCGGCACGTAGAGCGTGGCGTCGTTGGCGTACTGCAGGTGCAGGAACTCGGTGACGCCGTCGCCGAGGTCGAGGTTCACCAGCCCGCGGTAGCGGCCGATGCCGTGCTGCGCATGGACCACCGGGTCGCCGATCGAGAGCTCCGACAGGTCGCGGATGATCGCGTCGACGTCGGTGGCCTGCTCGGCGCGGCGGCCGCGGCGGCGCTTCGCGGTGCCGGCGAAGAGCTCGGACTCGGTGACCACCGCGACGCCCGGCACGCCGGTGCGGCGGAAGCCCTCGGCGAGCGGGCCGACGCCGAGCGCCCGGGTCAGCGCGCTGCGCGCGAAGGCGGCCCAGTCGTCGACCTGCGGCAGCTCGATCTCATGCTCGGCGAAGAGCTGCGCCAGCGTCTCGCGGCGGCCGGCCGATTCGGCCAGCACCAGCACGCGGTCGTCGGTCGAGTCGAGCCAGGCCGCCAGGCGCGACAGCGGCGCGTCGGCGCGGCGTTCGATCGTGAGCGGCGGCAACTCGGTGGTGTGGGGCGTGCGCCGCGACGGCACCTCGGCCGACACGGCGAGGAGCGCGGCCTCGACGGTCGCCGCCTCGTCGCCGGCCGCCCCGAGCGCCGTACGCGGTTCGCGCAGTGCATAGCGGCCGTGGGCGCGCGCCGCGACGAAGAAGGCCTCGACGTCGAGGAACAGTTCGTCGGGCCGCAGCAGCGGTCGCTGCGAGTCGTTGGCGAGGAAGCGGTGCCGCTGCGCGGTCTCGTCGGCGAAGCGGCGGCCGGCGGCCTCGACGTCGCCGTGCGTGGCCAGCAGCGCGTCGGGCGGGAGGTAGTCGAACAGCGTGGCCGTGCCGTCGAAGAAGAGCGGCATCCAGTACTCGATGCCCGCGCTCGCGATGCCGTTGCCCACGTCGCGGTACGGACCGGCCTTGCTCGGATCGCCCTCGAAGCGCTCGCGCCAGCGGCCGCGGAAGGCGGTCCGCGAGGCCTCGTCCATCGGGAACTCGCGGCCCGGCAGGATCTGCACGGTCTCGACCGGGTACAGGCTGCGCTGCGAGTCCGGGTCGAAGGCGCGGATCGATTCGACGTCGTCGCCGAACAGGTCGAGCCGGTAGGGCAGGGCCGAGCCCATCGGGAACAGGTCGATCAGCCCGCCGCGCACGCAGTACTCGCCGGGGCGAACCTCCTGCGAGACGTGTTCGTAGCCGGCCAGCGTCAGCAGTCCGCGCAGGCTCTTCTCGTCCAGCTTCTGTGCCTTGCGGAACGAGAAGGTGTGGCCGGCGACGAAGCTGGCCGGAGCGAACCGGTGCAGCGCGGTGGTGGCGGCCACGACCAGCAGGTCGACCTGCCCGGCCTGCAGCGCGTAGAGCGTCGCCAGCCGGTCCGAGACCAGGTCCTGGTGCGGCGAGAACGCGTCGTAGGGCAGCGTCTCCCAGTCGGCGAGCACACGCACGCGCAGCGCCGGCGCGAACCAGCGGACCTCGTCCGCGAGGCGCGCGGCGTCGAGCGCCGACGCGGTGACGACGGCGAGCAGCCGCGACTGCGCGGCGTGGCGGGCGGCGAGGGCCGAGAGCAGCAGCGCGTCGCCCGAACCGTGGGTGGCGGGCAACGCGACGACATGACCGGCACCGGGCTCGGGCAGACCGGCGGCGACGTCGGCGAGGCCGGGCGCGTCGGTGTCGAGCGCGGCGGGAAGGGAGGCGTTCAAGCGGGACGGAGGCAACGGTGCGGAACGTACAATTGTAGCTTTCGCGACCCCGCCGCCCTGCGATGACCGACGCCCCGCCTCCCGGCCGCCCCGCGCGCCACTTCGCCGTGGTGCCCGCCGCCGGTACCGGCTCGAGGCTCGGCGCGGACCGACCCAAGCAGTTCCTCGCGCTGGGCGGCGCGACGATGCTCGAGCGCACGGTGGCCGCGCTGCTGGGCTGCGAGTGGTTCGAGCAGGTCCTCGTCGTGGTGTCGCCCGACGATGCGGTCGCGGGTGCGCTGCCCGGGCTCGCCGGACCGCGACGCGGCATCGCGCCGGCCGGCGGCGAGACGCGCCGTTCGAGCGTCCTGGGCGGCCTGCGCGTGCTCGCCGCGTCGCATGGCGCGGCCGATCACGACTGGGTCTGGGTCCACGACGCGGCGCGGCCCGGCGTCGAGCGTGCGTCGCTCGAGGCGCTGCACGACGCGCTCGCCGACGAGCCTGTGGGCGCGCTCCTCGCGCAGCCGGTCGCCGACACGGTCAAGCGTGGCGAGGGCGGCGTCGCCGCGGCGACGATCGATCGAAACGGCCTGTGGCTCGCGCAGACGCCCCAGGTCTTCCCGCTCGGGCTGCTGCGCGCCGCGCTCGAGCGGCATGCCGACGTGACCGACGAGGCCTCGGCGATCGAGGCCGCGGGCCGGCGGCCCCGCCTCGTGCCGGGTAGCCGGCGCAACTTCAAGGTGACCACGATGGACGACCTGCGTGCGATGCGCGACGCGCTCGGCGATGCGCCGATCCGGATCGGACAGGGCTGGGACGTGCACGCGCTGGTGCCCGGTCGCCCGCTGACGATCGGCGGCGTGACGGTCCCTCACTCGCACGGACTGCTCGGCCACTCCGACGCCGACGTGCTGCTGCACGCGATCACCGACGCACTGCTCGGCGGCGCGGCGCTCGGCGACATCGGCCGCCATTTCCCCGACACCGATCCGCGCTTCGCGGGCGCCGACAGCCGCGTGCTGCTGCGCGAGGCGGCGTCGCGCGTGCGCGCGGCGGGCTGGGCGCCGTCCAACGTCGACTGCACGGTGGTCGCGCAGGCGCCGAAGCTGGCGCAGCACGTGCCGGCGATGGTCGAGGCGATCGCCGCCGACCTCGGGCTGCCGGCGGGCTGCGTCAACGTGAAGGCCAAGACGTCCGAGCGGCTCGGGTATGCGGGGCGCGGCGAGGGGATCTCGGCGCAGGCGGTGGTGATGCTCCGGCGCGCCGACTGAAGGGCGCGCCCGCCGGGGAACCGCCGCGCCGCGTCTCGCGGCGGCGCGCCTCGCGCGGGCCGCCCTGCCGCGACGTTCAGGCCAGGTCCGCGACCAGCGCCGAACGCGTGTCGGCCGGCAGCGGCGACAGCGCGGCCGCGTAGTTCGGATGGTCGACGCCGATCGACAGCGACACGCCGTACTTCAGCGCCGCGGCCATCTCCTCGGACAGTTCCCAGCGCAGGAAGTGCACCGCCGAGGTCTTCTCCTCGTTCTCGCGCTCCAGATCCTCGTCGGCGATCGGCCAGACCTTGTCCGAGCCCTCGACCTGCAGCCAGACACGCCGCTCGAGACCCTTGAGCCGAGCGAGCGCCGCGCGCCGCACGGTCGGATCCTCGTACTCGATCAGCATCGTGGCCTTGAGGTTGCGGCCGTCCGGCACCAGCGGCACGTAGGACGCGAGTTCGTGGAGGATGCCGTCCTCCTCGAAGATCTTCTCGATGCGCAGCATCTCCTGGATCTGGTACCGGACGGTGAGCTCGTCCTCGAACAGCAGCGTCACGTGATCGCCCAGCGGCACCGTGCGCCGTTTCTTGTGGGCGATCACCCGACGGCGGAAGTCGGGGCGGGCCTTGTGGTAGGCCTCGAGCGTCATCAGCGAGTCGCGGGTGATGCGGGTCGTCGTCATGGCGGCTCCGTGGTTCGGTGGCGTCGACGGGCTCACTCGGGCAGCCCGTAGGCCGTGCGCAGCAGCGTGATCGGATGCGCGAGCTTGCCGTCGGCCTTGCCCTGCATGCCCTGCGCGATGTGATGGCCGGCGAGCTGGCAGTCGGAGGCGACCCAGCGCGGCTCGCCCTTCGGATGCTCGGCCATCTGCCGGAAGACCGGCCGGCCGATCTTCATCGCGGTGGCGTGGAACTCCTTCTTCACGCCCCAGGTGCCGGCGTGGCCCGAGCAGCGCTCGACGGTGTGCACCTCGGTGCCGGGCACCATCGACAGCATCTCGCGGGTCTTCTGCCCGACGTTCTGCACGCGCAGATGGCAGGCCACGTGGTAGCTGACGTTGCCCAGACCCTCCTTGAAGTCGGTCTCGAGCAGGCCGTCCTTGTGGCGCGCCACCAGGTATTCGAACGGATCGAACATCGCGGCCTTCACCGCCTGCACGTCCGCGTCCTCGGGGAACATCAGCGGCAGTTCCTGCTTGAACATCAGCCCGCAGGACGGGATGGGCGCGAGGATCGCGTAGCCCGCCCGGGCCAGCGCCGCGAGCTTGGGGATGTTGCGGTCCTTCAGCTCGGCCACGCCCTCGAGGTCGCCGAGCTCGAGCTTCGGCATCCCGCAGCAGGCCTCCTTCTCGACCAGTACGTGCGGGATCCGGTTGTGCCCGAGCACCTTGAGCAGGTCGTGGCCGATGCCGGGCTCGTTGTAGTTCACGTAGCAG
>JBAXJZ010000344.1:0-5128 GCA_037137595.1 Burkholderiales bacterium
CCGGACCGTGGCCGGCCGTCCGGCGCGACGCGGCGGACGGGCGCGCCCCGGCCGTGGCGGGGCCGCCGCGCCCCGGTCGCGGACCGGGCGGGGTGCCGGGACACATGGCGGGCTCCCGGGTCCCGGCTCCCTGGGGCGAGGCCCCGGAACGGGCGGGCGCCGCGCCGGTCGCCGGAGGCGCCGCCGACGGTTCGCGATGACCGCCCTCGGCCCGTCCGATCGGCCCGGGAGCGCCGTCGGGTGGCGCACGTGGCGAGCCACCGGCGGCGTAGGATGGCCTCAGACGAAGGACGAACCGATGAAGCGCGACCCCCACCCCGCCCTGCCCCCGGAACCCGAGCCGCTGCCGCCGCAGGATGTCTCCACCGAGGTCCTGCTCGAGAAGTACGCCAAGGGCGGCGAGCGCAGCGCGGCCGAGGTGCTCGAGCGCACCGCGCGGGCGCTGGCCCGCGACGAGTCGCAGGCCCGCCGCTTCGCGGACGCGATGCACGACGGCTTCGTCCCCGGCGGCCGGATCGCGTCGGCCGCCGGCACCGGCATCCAGGCCACGCTGATCAACTGCTTCGTGCAGCCGGTGGGCGACCACATGTCCGGCGAGCACGACGGCACGCCGGGCATCATGCGCGCGCTCGAGCAGGCGGCCGAGACCATGCGCCGCGGCGGGGGCGTGGGCTACGACTTCTCGCCCATCCGCCCGGCCGGCGCGCGGGTGCGCGGCACGATGTCGCGCGCCTCCGGCCCGGTCAGCTACATGCGTGTGTTCGACGCCATGTGCAAGACCGTGGAGAGCGCCGGCGCGCGCCGCGGCGCCCAGATGGGCGTGCTGCGCTGCGACCACCCGGACATCGAGACCTTCGTCGCCGCCAAGCGCACGCCCGGCGAGCTCACGCAGTTCAACGTCAGCGTCGCGGTCACCGATGCGCTGATGCGCGCGGTCGAGGCCGACGGCGAGTTCGAGCTCGTCCACGCCGCCGAGCCGTCCGAGGCGATCGAGGGCGCCTGGCGGCGCGACGACGGCCAGTGGGTCTATCGGCGCGTCCGCGCCCGCGCGCTGTGGGACGCGATCATGCGCTCGGCCTACGACTACGCCGAGCCGGGCGTGCTGTTCATCGACACGATCAACGCCCGCAACAACCTGTCGTACTGCGAGTCGATCGCGGCGACGAATCCGTGCGGCGAGCAGAGTCTCCCCGCCTACGGCTGCTGCGACCTCGGCTCCGTCGACCTCACCCGCGTCGTGCGCCGGCCGTTCGAGCCGGATGCCGAGATCGACTGGGACCACCTGAAGCGGCTGGTGCACACCGGCGTCGAGATCCTCGACCGCGTGCTCGACGTCACGCTGTGGCCGCTGCCGCAGCAGGATGCCGAGGCCCGCGCCAAGCGGCGCATCGGCCTGGGCTTCCTCGGCCTGGGCGATGCGCTGATCCTGCTCGGACTGCGCTACGACGCCGAGGCCGGCCGCGAGATGGCCTCGCGCATCTCGCGGTTCATGGCGCACGAGGCCTATCGCGCGTCGGTCGGGCTCGCGAAGATCCACGGCCCGTTCCCGCTGTTCGACGCCGCCGAGTACCTCGCCGCGCCGCGCTTCGCCTCCACGCTGCCCGAGGACCTGAAGGCCGAGATCGCGCGGCACGGCGTGCGCAACTCGCACCTGCTGTCGATCGCGCCCACCGGCACGATCACCCTCGCCTTCGCCGACAACGCGTCGAACGGCATCGAGCCGGCCTTCTCGTGGGCCTACACGCGGATGAAGCGGATGGCCGACGGCAGCCGGCAGCCGTTCCGTGTGTTCGACCACGCGTTCCGTCTCTGGCGGACCCGCCAGCCCGACCCCGAGGCCTTCGACGCCGCGTTCGACGCCGGCACCGCAGCACTGCCCGAGGCCTTCGTGTCCGCGCTCGAGATGAGCGCGCAGGCCCACCTGCACATGGTGGCGGCGGTCGCGCCCTACGTCGACGCGGCCATCTCCAAGACCGTCAACGTGCCGGCCGACGCCGCGCGCGACGAGACCGCGTCGCTCTACCTCGACGCCTGGAAGCTCGGCCTGAAGGGCATCACCATCTACCGGCCCAACGACGTCACCGGCGCGGTGCTGTCGGTCGACGCGCCGCCCGCCTCGCGCCTCGCACCCGACGACCTGCAGCAGTCCGATGCGGACCGCCGCATCGCGCTCAAGCAGATCCCGGCGCCGGCGCTCGCGTCGCTGCGCTGGCCCGACCGCCCCGCGCTGCCCGGCGGCAACCCGTCGTGGACGCTGCTGGTCGAGCATCCGGCCGGTGACTTCGCGGTGGTGGTCGGCCACGTCGAGCAGGCCGGCCGCGCGCGGCCGTTCGAGGTCTGGGTGACCGGCAACGAGCAGCCGCGCGGGCTCGCCGCGATCGCGAAGACGCTGTCGATGGACCTGCGCTGCGACGACCCGGCCTGGGTGGCGAAGAAGCTCGACTCGCTGGCAGCCACCGCCGGCCAGGACGGCTTCCCGATCGAGCTCGAGCCCGGGCGCGTCGAGGCCATGCCCTCGCTGGTCGCCGGGCTCGCGCGCATCGTGCGGCACCGCTGCGAGACGCTCGGCCTCTTCGCCGAGCCGCCCTCGGCCACGCCGATGCTCGACGCGCTGATCTCGCGCAAGGAGCCCAAGACCGGCACCGACGGCACGATGTCCTGGTCGGTCGACGTCGCGAACCCCGCCACCGGCGACGACATCCACATGATCGTCAAGGAGCTGACGCTGCCCGACGGCACGCGCCGTCCGTACTCGGTCTGGCTGGCCGGCACCTATCCGCGCGTGTTCGACGGCCTGACCAAGCTGCTGTCGATCGACATGCGGATCGTCGACACCGCCTGGATCGGCCGCAAGCTCGCGAAGCTCGTCGATTTCGCCGAGCCGCGCGGCGACTTCTGGGCGCCGGTGCCCGGCGAGGCGAAGAGCCGGGTCTGGCCCTCCACGCTCGCCTACCTCGCCCGGCTCCTGCTGCACCGCTACCAGATGCTCGGCATCCTCGATGCGGACGGCCTGCCGCTCGTGCCGATGCACGCGTTCGCCCCGGTGGCGGGCGACGCCACCGACGGCGCGCCGGACGACGGGCGACCCCGCACACGGCCCGAGGCCCCGCGCGTCACCGGCCGGGTCTGCCCGGAGTGCCACCACCCCACGCTCGCGAAGGTCGACGGCTGCGACCGTTGCGGCACCTGCGGCTGGATCGGAACCTGCGGCTGAGCCGGCGCGGGCCGCGAGGTTGACACCCGCGGAACGGCTGCACTACCGTTCGTCTCCCATACACGGGTGTACGGCGATTCCCCGCGCTTCGGCGCGGTGGGCACGACCGGGCCCCGCGTCGGAGACCCGTCCGCGTCGTGCCCGCCGTGCTGCCCCTGCTGCTGACCGCCGCCGCCGCCGTTCTCGCGCTGCGCTGGGGACTGCCCGCGGCGCTGAAGGCGGCAGGCCTGCACCCGCGCTACGCCGGTCCGCGGCACGCGCTGCCCGGACGCCGTGCGCTCGTCGTCGCCACGAGCCACGCCCGCCCCGGACCGAAGCGCGGGGCGACCGGCGTGTTCGCCTCCGAGCTGACGGCGCCGTACTACGCGTTCGCCGACGGCGGTCTCGAGGTGGACCTCGCGAGCATCGAGGGAGGTCCCATCCCGTTCGATCCCGAGTCGTTCCGCTGGTTCACCCTCGCCGACTCCGACCGGCGCTTCCTCGCCGACCCGGCCGCCCGCGCGAAGGCCGAGCGCTCGCTGCCGGTGGCCGAGGTCGACTTCACCCGCTACGACGTGATCTTCCTCGCCGGCGGCTGGGGTGCGGCCTGGGACCTCGGGACCTCGGACGCCCTGGGGCGCGGTCTGTCGGCGGCCTGGGCCGCCGGCCGGGTGATCGGCGGCGTCTGCCACGGTCCGCTCGGACTGCTGCGCGCCACCGACGTGGACGGCACGCCGCTGGTCAGCGGGCGTCGTCTGACCGCGGTCACCGACCGGCAGGTCGCGCAGCTCGGCATCGCCGCCACGCCGATGCACCCGGAGCGCGAGCTGCGCGCCGCCGGTGCCCGCTACGAATGTGCGCACGCGCCGCTCGACGTGTTCGCGCAGCACGTGGTGGTCGACGGCCGACTGGTCACCGGCCAGAACCAGAACGCCGGCACCGAGACCGCGCAGCGGATGCTCGCGGTCGCCGGTGGCCTGCCCTCCTGAACCCCGCGGACTCGGAGATCGCCCGCTGAGCGCCCGTCGCCGGACCCTGCTGATCGTCGTCGCAATGCTCGTCGCCGTCGCCGCGCTGATCTGGGCCAATCGCCTCGTCGTGCTGCGCTATTCGCTCGGCTGGTACACCGACTGGGCCCATCCGCGGGGGCCCAACCGGCCGGTCGCCTGGCAGCCCGGCCCCGAGCGTGCCCAGGCGCCGCCCGGGCAGCGGCCGCCGAACGTGATCGTGATCCTGGCCGACGACCTCGGCTTCAACGACGTGACCACCTACGGCGGCGGACACGCCGACTGGGGCGCGGCCACGCCGAACATCGACGCCCTCGCGGCCGAGGGCGCGCGCTTCGACCACGGCTATGCGGCGAGCGCGGTCTGCACGGTCTCCCGCGCCGGGCTGCTCACCGGCCGCTACCCGTGGCGCTTCGGCGTCGAGTTCACGCCGACCCCGGGTGCGATGGCGCGGGTCGCGGCCGACCTGTACGACGCGCCGGGCCGGCCGCACCCGGTCCTCATCGACCGCGACGCCGCGGCCCGCGCGCCGAAGTTCGACCAGCTTGGCATGCCCGGCTCCGAGCGGACGGTCGCCGAGGTGCTCGCCGAGCGCGGCTACCACACGCTGCACATCGGCAAGTGGCACCTGGGCAGCACCCGGGAGATGCGGCCGAACGCACAGGGCTTCGCCGAGACGCTCTTCATGGAGAGCGGCCTGTACCTGCCCGAGCACGACCCGAGGTCCGTCAACTCGAAGCAGGACTTCGACCCCATCGACCGGTTCCTGTGGCCGAACATGCGCTGGGCGGCGAGCTACAACGGCGGCAGCTGGTTCGAGCCGGCCGGCTACCTGACCGACTGGTACACCGACGAGGCGGTGGCGGCGATCCGCGCGAACCGCAACCGTCCGTTCTTCCTGTTCCTCGCGCACTGGGGCGTGCACACG
>JBAXJZ010000345.1:0-5126 GCA_037137595.1 Burkholderiales bacterium
CGAGCACGTCGACATTGACGCGGATCGACGACGCCGCGACCGCGGACTCGCCCATGTCGGCCCGCATCCGCTCGACCAGCCGGCGCGTCGCACGCGGACTCACCAGCGCGTCGTGCATGCCGTGGGCCATCAGGATCCGGCCGCCCCGCCGCGCGAACGCCGAGTAGTCGGTGCGGTTCGCGTCCTGCAGCGCGGTCAGCTCGACGATCCGCGACTGCCAGCGGCCCGGCGCCTTGGGGTCGAGCGCGAGCGGGTCGGCCTTCGGGTCGCGGGTGACGATGAAGCGTACCCACTCGTCCCAGAAGGTGCTGCCGTACGGCGGGCTGTCGGGCAGCTTCACCGGCGGCATCGGGCTCGCCGGCGCGAGCGTGCCCAGCGCGAGCGTGTTGACCGTGTCCTGCAGCGGACTCGGGTGCGGCACGCCGAAGTCGGTGCCCCAGACGGTGAAGCCCGGGTAGCCGCGCTCGCCGCTGGCCAGCGCGTAGGGCAGCCGCAGCGGCCGCTCGAGGGCCCGCAGCCCGGCGATCTGCGGGTCGGACAGGCAGTCGTCGCCGGTGTCGGCCCCGCCCGCACAGCGCAGCGGCTTGCCGCGCAGGGTGGCGCGCATCGGGTCGAAGCCCGCTTCGCACGCGCGGACGTTGGCGATGATGCCGTCGGCCACGCCGTCGAGCGCGTCGCAGGCTTCCAGCGACGCATCGAGCAGCGCCTTTCGCTTGGCGCGGTTCGGATACGCGCCGGGCTGCGCCATCGCGCGGGTGAACTCGCCGAAGTGCAGGTTCAGCGCGGCGGCGTTCCAGGCCGGGTACAGCACGATCGCGCCGTCGAAGTCCGCCGGCCAGCGGCCGACCGCGATCAGCGCCTCGCGCCCGCCGGTGGAGCCGCCGGCGAAGTACCGGCGCTCGGGGCGGCGCGCGTAGTGGGTCTGGACGACGATCGTCGCGACGTCGCGGGTCTTCTTGAGCGCGTCGCCGGCGAAGTTGCGCAGCGCCTCGTCGTTCATGCCGAACGAGCCATCGCGGCTGGTCGCGGGGCCCGCCTGGTGGCCGGAGTCGCTGCCGAAGGTCGCGTAGCCGCGGGCGAGCGGCAACGGTCGGTCGGCCGGTCCCGCGGGCACGTTGCGCGACACCGGCGGCAGGATGCCGTTGTAGCCGCCGCCGCCGAACATCAGCGTCTTGCCGTTCCACTGCGCCGGCAGGTTGACCTCGAACCGGATCGCGGGCGCCTTCAGGTCCACCGGGCGGATGTCGCCGAGCACGCGGCAGAAGCCGGGCAGCGCGGCCGCGCCGCTGCCCGCGGGGGCGACGACGGTGGCCTCGGTGACCACCGCGCCGCGCGTGGGCAGGCCGATGTCCTGCTCGCGGATCTGCAGGCCCTTCAGGTCGGCGCAGGCGACCGGCGTGCTCGGCGGGTCGGGCAGGCGCGAGCCGCCGATGCCGGCGCAGCCGGCGAGTGCGGCGACGGCGACGAATGCGGCCACGGCCGCCCGAGGGCGGCCGGATCGGACGGGGGAGTCGGGTCGGGTCATGCGGGGGTCTCCTCGGGGCGCCGCGGGGGCGGCGGTCAGGTCAGCTGCAGTCCGGCGAGCCGCGCGTAGAGCCCGCCGCGCGCCATCAGTTCGGCGTGGGTGCCCTGCTCCGCGATCCGTCCCTGCTCCATCACCACGATACGGTCCGCGCGCTGCACCGTCGACAGCCGGTGGGCGACGACGATGGTCGTGCGGTCGCGCATCGCGGTCTCGAGCGCCTGCTGGACCAGCCGCTCGCTCTCGGTGTCGAGCGCGCTGGTGGCCTCGTCGAGCAGCAGCAGCGGCGCGTCCTTCAGGATCGCGCGGGCGATCGCGATCCGCTGGCGCTGCCCGCCCGAGAGCCGCACGCCGCGCTCGCCGAGGAAGGTCCGGTAGCCCTGCGGCAGCTGTTCGATGAAGCCGTGGGCCTGCGCGGCGCGCGCCGCGGCGATCACCTCGTCCTCGGTCGCCTCGGGCCGGCCGTAGCGGATGTTCTCGAGCGCGTCGGCCGAGAAGATCGTCGCGTCCTGCGGCACGAGCGCGATCCGCGCGCGCAGCGCGTCGAGCGGCCAGCGGTCGATCTCGACGCCGTCGATGCGCAGCGCGCCCGCGTCACGGTCGTAGAAGCGCAGCAGCAGCTGCAGCACCGTGCTCTTGCCGGCGCCGCTCGGGCCGACCAGCGCGACCGTGCTGCCGGCCGGGATCGACAGCGTCAGCGACCCGATCGCCGGGCGCTCGGGCCGCGACGGATAGGCGAAGCGCAGCGCGTCGAACTCGATCGTCGAGCCCGCGGGCGAGCCGGCGGGCACGGGGGCCGGTGCGTCGGGGCTGCGGATCGCGGGCTCGGCGCGCAGCAGTTCGTCGAGCCGCTCGGAGGCGCCGGCCGCGCGCAGCAGGTCGCCCCAGACCTCGGCGAGGACCGCGGCGCTCGCGGCCACCATCGCGAAGTAGACGAGGGTCTGGCCGAGCTGCCCCGCGCTCATCTCTCCGCGCAGCACCGCGAGCGAGCCGTTGTGGAGGCCGAAGATCGACGACCCGAAGGCCGAGACGATCACGAAGGCGGTGAGCCAGGCGCGGGTGCGCGTACGGCGGATCGAGGTCGCGAAGGTCTCCTCGCTCGCCTTCGAGAAGCGCTCGGACTCGCGGCGCTGCTGCCCGTAGCTCTGCACGACCGGGATCGCGTTCAGCACCTCGGCGGCGATGGCGCTCGAATCCGCCAGCCGGTCCTGGCTCGCGCGAGACAGCTTGCGCACCCGACGGCCGATGAAGACCGCGGGCACCACGACGAAGACCAGCACGCCGATCACGGTGACCGCGACCTTGGGCACCGTCCAGACCAGCATCGCCAGGCTGCCGACGAACAGCACCGCGTTGCGCAGCCCCATCGAGAAGCTCGAACCGACCACGGTCTGCACGAGCGTGGTGTCGGCCGACAGCCTCGACAGCACCTCGCCGGTCTGCGTGGTCTCGAAGAAGACCGGGCTCTGGGTCAGGACCCGCGCATAGACCGCCGCGCGGACGTCGGCGATCACGCGCTCGCCGAGCCAGGTGACCATGTAGTAGCGGGCCGAGGTGAAGGCCGCGAGGCCGACCGACGCGGCGAACAGCAGCAGGAAGCTGCGGCCGAGCTCCGCGGCGCGCGCCGCCGGGTCGCCGCCGAAGCCCGCGTCGATGACGCCCTTCAGCAGCACCGGCACCACCAGGGTGGCCGCCGCGGCGGCGAGCAGGAAGACGGTCGCGAGCAGCGTGCGGAGCGTGTACGGACGCAGCCAGGGCCACAGCGCGGCCAGGCCGGTGAGGCCGGCGGCGGGCGGTCGCGAAACGGGGGGGCGGTCGGACATGGACACGGATCGGCGACCCGGTCGGGGGCCCGGGCGATGCCGTCAGCGTAGCAGAGCCGCCCGCGCGGCCTCGTCGCGCGATCCGGACCGCGGGCGCGCCCGCCGCCGAGTCAGGCGTCGGAGGTCTGCGCGCCGGACGTCTGCGCGCCGGCGACCTCGCGCGCCGCCGCGCCCCTCCGGGTCGTGCACCGCTCGACCACGTGCTCGACCATCGCGCGCGCGAGCGCCTCCTCGCCGGAGAACACGCGGCCCAGCCCGTCGTGCCGGACGAAGTCGGACTCGGCCTCGTTGTGGCTGCGCACCACCACCTCGATCGACGGGTTCAGCGTCCGGGCGGTGTGCACCATCCGTTCGAGGCCGACCGTGTCCGGGATCGCGATGACCAGCATCGCCGCGCGGTGGACGTGCGCCTGCACCAGCACCTCCGGCTCGGCCGCGTCGCCGCTGACCGCGGCGATGCCCTCCCCGCGCAGCCCCTCGACCAGTTCGCGCCGGACGTCGACGACCACGAACGGCAGCCCGCGCGCGCGCATCGCCTCGGCGATCCGCCGCCCGACCCGACCGTGGCCCACCAGCACGACCTGCCCCTCGAGCACGTCCTCGCGGGTGTCGGCCGGCAGCGCCGCCGACGGATCGCGGCGCGCGTCGAGCCGCGCGGCCCACCGGAAGCGGCCGACGAGGCGGCTCGCGAGCGGATCGGGCGTGGCCATGAACAGCGGGTTCAGCGCGATCGAGATCAGCGCGCCCGCGACCACCAGGCTCATGCCCTCCTTCGGCAGCAGCTCCAGCGAGATGCCCAGCCCCGCGAGGATGAACGAGAACTCGCCGATCTGCGCGAGGCTCGCCGAGACCGTCAGCGCCGTGCGCAGCGGATAGCGGAATCCCACGACCAGCGCGGCCGCGGCCAGCGACTTGCCGCAGACGATCACCGCGACGGTGGCCAGCACCTGCAGCGGCCGCTCGACCAGCACTGCCGGGTCGAACAGCATGCCCACCGACACGAAGAACAGGACCGAGAACGCGTCGCGCAGCGGCAGCGACTCCTCGGCCGCGCGGTGGCTGAACTCGGACTCGCGCATCACCATGCCGGCGAAGAACGCGCCGAGCGCGAACGAGACCGAGAACAGCTCGGCGGCGCCGAACGCGATGCCGATCGCCGCGGCGACGACCGCGAGCGTGAAGAGCTCGCGCGATCCGGTCCGCGAGACCTGCCAGAGCAGCCAGGGCAGCACGCGCTTGCCCACCACCAGCATCGTCGCGACGAAGGCCGCGACCTGCAGCAGCGTCCAGCCGATCGTGCGCCAGAGCGGCACGTCGGCCTGCGCCGCGGGCCCGATGCCGCCGAGCACGCCGGCCAGCGGCGGCAGCAGCACCAGCACCAGCACCATCGCGAGGTCCTCGACCACCAGCCAGCCGACCGCGATCCGGCCGTCGCCGGTCTCGATCGCGCCGCGCGCCTCGAGCGCCTTCAGCAGCACCACGGTGCTGGCCACCGACAGGCTCAGGCCGAAGACCAGCGCGCCGCCCGCCGACCAGCCCCACACCGTGGCCAGCCCGGCGCCCAGCGCAGTCGCCGCCGCCATCTGGACCACCGCGCCGGGCACGGCGATGCGCCGCACCGCGAGCAGGTCGCCCAGCGAGAAATGCAGCCCCACGCCGAACATCAGCAGCATCACGCCGATCTCGGCGAGCTGGGCGGCGATGCCGACATCGGCGACGAAGCCGGGCGTGGCCGGCCCGATCGCGACGCCGGCGACCAGGTAGCCGACCAGCGCGGGCAG
>JBAXJZ010000346.1:0-5122 GCA_037137595.1 Burkholderiales bacterium
CCCACCCCCGGATGCGCGCGCGAGAACTCGCCTAGCAGCGCCGGCAGGAAGCCGCCGAAGGCCGAGGTGTTCGCCCACAGGCGCAGCACGCCGGCCGCGCCGCCGTGCACGTCGTCCATCGCGACCGCGAGCTGCTCCAGCCGCGACACCATCTCGATCGCGTGCGGCAGCAGGATGCGGCCGGCCGCGGTCGGCACCACGCCGCGCTTGCTGCGCTCGAGCAGCGGCGCGCCCACGTGCGACTCCAGCTCCGCGACCCGCTTGCTCGCCGCCGCGAGCGACATGCCCAGCCGCGTGCCGCCGGCCGTCAGGCTGCCGTGGCGGACGGCGGCGACGAACAGTCGCAGCGTCACCAGGTCGAAGCGGGCGGGATTCAGCGGCATGACCCGTGATCCTCAACCTGCGGTTGAGGATGTGTCAACGCAAAGCGAACCGAACCGGTGCGCGCGCGCCCACCATCCGACGGCATCCGCACCACCGCCCGGGATCCGATCCATGCGCCCGCTCCGCCGCACCCTGCTCGCCGCCGCGCTCGCCCTCGCCGCCGGCGCCGCCGCCGCCCAGTCCTTCCCGACCAAGGGCGTCTCGCTGATCGTCCCGAACCCGCCCGGCGGGGTCGTGGACACCTCGGCGCGCCTGGTCGCCGAGCCGCTGTCGCGGGCGCTCGGCCAGCCGGTGGTCGTCGAGAACAAGGGCGGCGCCAGCGGCAACATCGCCTACCAGCAGGTCGCGAACGCGCCGAAGGACGGCCACACGCTGCTGATCTCGTACTCGGCCTACCACGTCGGCAATCCGGCGCTGTTCCCCAGGCTGCCCTGGGCGCAGAAGGACCTCGTGCCGGTCGCGCTGCTGACGGCCGCGACCAACGTCGTCGCCGTGCACCCGTCGGTGCCCTCGACGACGCTGAAGGAGTTCATCGCCTACGCGAAGGCCCACCCGGGCAAGCTGAACTTCGCGTCGCAGGGCAACGGCTCGCTGTCGCACGTGGGCACGGTGCTGTTCGAGCAGGCCACCGGCACCGACATGGTCCACGTGCCCTACAAGGGCTCGGGCGCGGCGATCCAGGACGTGCTCGCCGGTCAGGTGCAGGTCTTCATGACCACGCCGCCCTCGGTGATGCAGCACGTGCTCGCCGGCAAGCTGAAGGCCTTCGCGGTCACCGGCAAGTCGCGCCACCCGGGCCTGCCCGCGGTGCCCACCACCGCCGAGGCCGGGCTGCCCGGCTTCGAGCTCGAGGCCTGGGTGGGCCTGTTCGCGCCGGCCGGCACGCCGCCCGCGACGATCCAGGTCCTGACCGAGAAGGTGAAGGCCGCGCTGGCCACGCCCGAGGCGAAGGCCACGGCGGAGAAGGCCGGCGTGGAGATCCGCTACCTCGGGCCGGAGGCGCTCGGCGCGCTGGTGGCGCGCGAGACCGACTACTGGGGCAAGGTGATCCGCGAGAAGCAGATCACCGCCGACTGACGAGAGCGAGGCGGGGAGACGCCCACGCGCCGGCGGCGCCGGCGCACCGACGACGAGACTGGAGGAGACCTCCCGATGGACGCGCTGAAGGGCCTGAAGGTCCTCGAGCTCGGACAGCTGATCGCCGGCCCGTTCGCCGGCAAGACGCTCGCCGACTTCGGGGCCGACGTGATCAAGATCGAGCCGGTCGACGGCGGCGACCCGCTGCGCAAGTGGCGCATGCTGCGCGACGGCACCTCGGTCTGGTGGGAGGTCCAGTCGCGCAACAAGCGTTCGGTGGCGCTCGACCTGCGCACGCCCGAGGGCCAGGTCGCGGTCCGCGCGCTCGCGGCCGAGGCCGACGTGCTGATCGAGAACTTCAAGCCCGGCACGCTGGAAGGCTGGGGCCTGGGATGGGAGGCGCTGCACGCGCTGAACCCGAAGCTGGTGATGCTGCGGATCAGCGGCTTCGGCCAGACCGGGCCCGATGCGAACAAGCCCGGCTTCGGCGTGCTCGGCGAGGCCATGGGCGGCCTGCGGCACCTGACCGGCGAGCCGGGCCGCGTGCCGGTGCGCGTCGGCGTGTCGATCGTCGACACGCTGGCCGCGCTGCACGGCGTGATCGGCCTGCTGGTGGCGCTGCGCCACCGCGAGGTCAACGGCGGCCAGGGCCAGGTGATCGACGTGGCGCTCTACGAGAGCGTCTTCAACGTGATGGAGAGCCTGCTGCCCGAGTACGACGCGTTCGGCGCAGTGCGCGGCGCGGCGGGCAGCGCGCTGCCGGGCATCGCACCCTCCAACGCCTACCGCTGCGCCGGCGACGCCTTCGTGCTGGTGGCCGGCAACGGCGACTCGATCTTCCGCCGGCTGATGACGGCCATCGGCCGCGACGACCTCGGCAACGACCCTCGGCTCGCCCGCAACGACGGCCGCGCGGCGACCGTCGCCGAGATCGACGCGGCGATCGAGGCCTGGACCCGCACGCGGCCGATCGACGAGGTGATCGCGGCGCTCGAGGCGGCGAACGTGCCGGTCGGCCGGATCTACACGGTGGCCGACATCGCCCGCGACCCGCAGTACCTGGCCCGCGACATGATCGTGCAGACGCACGACGTCGACGGCCGCCCGCTGAAGGTGCCGGGCATCGTGCCCAAGCTCGCCGACACGCCCGGGCGGCTGCGCACGCCCGCGCCGCGGCTGGGACAGCACACCGACGAGGTGCTCAAGGCCGGCGGCTGGCCCGCACGCCGCGAGGCGGCCAACGACGGGAGCGCGTCATGACGGGCGGCACGCGGACCCAGGTCAACGAGGTCGCGCCCCGCGACGGCCTGCAGAACGAATCGGTCTTCGTCGCCACCGACGACAAGGTCGAGTGGATCGACCGGCTGTCCGGACTCGGCTACGCGCGGATCGAGGTGACCTCGTTCACCTCGCCGAAGGCGATCCCGATGCTGCGCGACGCGGAGGAGGTGATGCGTCGCATCCGCCGCGCGCCGGGCGTGATCTACACCGCGCTGGTGCCCAACGCGCGCGGCGCCGAGCGCGCGATCGACGGCCGCACCGACGAGTTCAACCTGGTGATGTCGGCCAGCGGCACGCACAACCTCGCCAACCTGCGGATGACCCGCGAGCAGTCGTTCCGCACGCTGGCCGAGACGGTGCGGGTCGCGCAGGACGCGCGGGTGCCGGTGAACGTCTCGCTGTCGTGTGCGTTCGGCTGTCCGATGGAGGGCGAGGTGCCCGCCGCCGGCGTGCTCGACTGGGTCGGCCGCTTCGCCGACCTCGGCGTCGACGGCGTGACGCTGTGCGACACCACCGGCATGGCCGACCCGGTGCAGGTGCTGGCGCTGTGCCGCGCCGCGATCGAGCGTTTCCCGCGCCTGGCCTTCACCGGTCACTTCCACGACACCCGCGGCCTCGGCGGCGCGAACGTCTGGGCGGCGCTGCAGGCCGGCGTCACCCGCTTCGACGCGTCGCTGGGCGGCATCGGCGGCTGCCCCTACGCGCCCGGCGCGAGCGGCAACGTCGCCACCGAGGACGTGGTGCACCTGCCCGCCTGCATCGGCGCGCCCTGCGGCATCGAGGTCGAGGCGCTCGAGCCGGCCTCCGCGCGGCTCGCCGAGCTGCTCGGCCGCGCGCTGCCCTCGTCGGTCGGCCGCGCCGGTCCGCGCTGGCGCCGGCACCCGCCGCCCGCCGACTTCGAAGCGATCGTCGAGCGCGCGAAGGCGCGCGATGCCGGCACGCCCTGATCCCCCCGGTCCGCGGCCGGACCGCACGACGGCCGCAACAACGAGAGAGAGAGGAGACCCCCGATGGCCCGCTACGAGATCCACCTGAACGGCGAACGCCGACGCGTCGAGGCCGAGCCCGACAGCCCCCTGCTCTACGTGCTGCGCGACCAGCTCGAGCTGCACGGCCCGCGCTTCGGCTGCGGACTCGGCCAGTGCGGCGCGTGCACCGTCCACGTCGACGGCCACGCGATGCGCTCGTGCTCGATCCCGGTCTCGGCGATCGGCGGCAAGCCGGTGACCACGCTCGAAGGCCTGGGCAGCAGCGCGAAGCCCTCGGCGCTGCAGCAGGCGTTCATCGACGAGCAGGCCGCGCAGTGCGGCTACTGCGTGAACGGCATGATCATGCAGGCGGCCGACCTGCTCAAGCGCATCCCCAGGCCCACCGCGCAGCAGATCCGCGAAGGCCTGGCGATGAACCTGTGCCGCTGCGGCACGCACCAGCGGATCGTCCGCGCGGTGCAGCGCGCGTCCGGCCAGCCGGTGACCGCGTGAAGGGGGCCGCGATGACACACGCGACGAACCGCCGTGACTTCCTGCGCGCCGGCGGCGCGCTCGTGGTGGGCTTCTCGCTGCCCGCCGCCGCGACCGCGGCCGCGACGCGGCCGGTCCTCGAGGCGCCGAAGCAGGTCGCCAAGGATCGCGTCGAGTCCTTCGTCGGCTTCGGCCGCGACGGGCGGGTGACCGTCTACGTCGGCAAGGTCGACCTCGGCACCGGCACGCGCACCTCGCTCGCGCAGATCGCCGCCGAGGAGCTCGAAGTGGCCTTCGAGCGCGTGACCCTGGTGATGGGCGACACCGCGCTCACCCCCGACCAGTGGATCACCGGCGCCAACCTCACCATCGCCCAGGGCGGCGCCGAGCTGCGGCTCGCCTGCGCGACCGCGCGCGCCGCGCTGGTCGAGCGCGCGTCGTCGAAGCTCGGCCTGCCGGCCGCCGACCTCGTCACCGTCGACGGCACGGTCCGCGCGAAGGCCGACCCGTCGCGCTCGATCGCCTATCCGCAGCTGCTCGAGGGTGCGCCGTTCGAGCTCAAGGTCGATCCGAAGGCCGCGACGAAGAAGGCCGCCGACTACACGATCGTGGGCAAGTCGATCCGCCGCGTGGACATCCCGGCGAAGGTCACCGGCGAGTTCACCTACGTCCACGACGTGCGCCTGCCCGGCATGCTGCACGCGCGGGTGCTGCGTCCCGACGACCTGGGCGCCGCGCTGCTCGCCGTCGACGACACGGCCGCCCGCAAGGTCGCGGGCTTCGTGCAGACCGTGCGCAAGGGCGACTTCCTCGCGGTGGTGGCGACCACCGAGTGGGGCGCGATCAAGGCGATGCGCGCGATGAAGCCCACCTGGGGCGTGGGCGACGGCCTGCCCGAGCAGAAGACGGTCTTCGACCAC
>JBAXJZ010000347.1:0-5103 GCA_037137595.1 Burkholderiales bacterium
CGGTCGCGCACGCCGCCGGCTCGAATCGGAACGGGCCGTCGCGAGGACGGGCCGCCGTCCGGGGCCGGCGGGGGGCAGGGGCTATACTCTGCAACTCGTTTGCATCTGGCCCGCCGGGGACCGTCCTGACCCTCACCTCGATCATCGCCGCGACGCTGCTGTCGGGTCTCGCCTCGGTCGCCTTCGCCGCCTGGCTCTCGTTCGGTGCGCTGTCCTCGCTCGTGCCGCGGATGGTGAGTCTGTCGGCCGGTCTCCTGCTCGGCACCGCCGTGCTGCACCTGATGCCCGAGGCCTTCGAGTCGCAGGCCGACCTGCATGCGCTGTCGTGGACGCTGCTCGCGGGCCTGGTCGGCTTCTTCCTGCTCGAGAAGTTCGCGATCCTGCGCCACAGCCACCATCACGAGGGCGACGGCCACGGCCATCACCACGGCCACGACCACGACGAGGCCGGACCGGGCGGGCTGCTGATCCTGGTCGGCGACTCGATCCACAACCTCGCCGACGGCTTCCTCATCGCGGCGGCCTTCATCGTCGACACCGGCCTGGGCTAGCTCACCGCGGCCGCGATCGCCGCGCACGAGATCCCGCAGGAGATCGGCGACTTCATCGTGCTGCTGAACGCCGGCTACACGCGGCGCCGCGCGCTCGCCTACAACGCGCTGTCGGGCCTGTCCTCGGTGCTGGGCGGCGTGGTCGGCTGGTGGTCGCTGCAGACCTCCACCGACGCGCTGCCCTACGTGCTGGTCCTGGCGGCGAGCAGCTTCGTCTACATCGCGCTCGCCGACCTCGTGCCCGACATGCAGCGGCAGAAGCGGCGGGGCGAGTCGGCGCTGCAGGTGCTGCTGCTGTTCGCGGGCATCGGGCTGGTCGCCGCGCTGACCTCGGTCGCGCACTCGCACTGACGCGTGGCGGCGCCGTCGGCACCCGGACCGGCCTGGCGCACCACGCTGGCGGCGGTGCTCGCGGCCGCGATCGTCGTCTCGCTGAACGTCGGCAAGCTGCCGCCGGCGCTGCCCGCGCTGCGCGCGGAGTTCGGCCTCGACCTGGTCGCCGCGAGCCTGCTGGTGTCGTTCTTCCAGCTCGCCGGCATGCTGCTCGGCCTGTTCGGCGGCATGCTCGCCGATCGCTTCGGGCCGCGGCGCGTGATGCGCACCGGCCTCGTGATCGCGGCCGCGGGCTCGGCGATCGGCGCGCTCGCGCCGGGCGCGGGGGTGCTGCTCGCCAGCCGCGCGGTGGAGAGCGCGGGCTTCATCCTCGCCGTGCTGCCGGGCCCGGCGCTGCTCGCGCGCGGTGTCCCGCCGGCGCGCCTGCGCGCGGTGATGGGCGCGTGGAGCGCGTACATGCCGAGCGGGATGGCAGCGGGCCTGGTGCTGACCCCGCTGGTGCTCGAGGCCTTCGGCTGGCGCACGGCGTGGTGGGCGATCGCGGCCGCGTGCGTGGCGATGGCGGTGGTGCTCGGCCGGGTGGTCGCCCCCGACTCGGCGTAGGGGGGCGGAACACACGGCGCGCTCTCGCTGGTGCGCGACACGCTGCGCTCGCCGCGGCCCTGGGTGCTCGCGTTCGCGTTCGGCTGCTACGCCGCGCAGTGGATGGGCGTCTTCGGCTTCCTGCCCACGCTCTACACCGATGCCGCGGTGCCGCTCGCGCTGGCCGGCACGCTGACCGCGGTGGGCGTGGCGATCAACGTCGTCGGCAACCTCGCCTCGGGCGTGCTGCTGCAGCGGGGCGTGCCGCGGCCGGTGCCGGTGGTGATCGCAGCGCTGTCGATGATCGCGGGCGCATGGCTGTGCTTCGCCGCCGAGGGCGCGCCGTTCTGGCTGCGCTACGCGGGCGTGCTGCTGTTCTCGGGCGCGGGCGGGCTGATCCCCGGCACGCTGTTCGCGAGCACCGCCGCCTACGCGCCGCACCCGCGCGCGGTGGGCACGACGACCGGGCTGATGCAGCAGGGCTCGACGCTCGGCCAGTTCCTGTCGCCGCCGCTGATCGCCGCGGTGCACGCGGCGAGCGGTGGCTGGCACAACACCGGCTGGGCGACGGCCGCGCTCGCGCTCGGCGACCTGGTGGCGGCCTGGGCGATCCTGCGCTTCGACGCGGCCGACCGCCGAGCGCGGGCCGCCGGCCGCGGCTGAGGCCGGATCAGGGCTCGGCGCCGACCTTCACCGGCCGCGACGGGTCGGTGATCCATTCGCTCCACGACCCGGCGTAGAGCGCCGCGCCGGGCAGGCCGGCGTGTGTCATCGCAAGCAGGTTCATGCAGGCCGACACGCCCGAGCCGCAGCTGTGAACGACCGCGCCCGGCGCGCGGCCGGCGAGCAGCGCGTCGAACTCCTCGCGCAGCACCGGCGCCGGCTTGAAGCGGCCGTCCTCGCGGACGTTCCTGCCCCAGGGACGGCTGACGGCGCCGGGGATGTGGCCGGCCACCGGGTCGATCGGCTCGACCTCGCCGCGGTAGCGCTCGCCGGGGCGCGCGTCGACGACGAGCCGCGCGCCGTCGCCCGCCGCGTGGCCGGTCTCGGTCGCGTCGACCAGCGTCGCGAGCGGCGCGCGCAGCGTGAGCGCGCCGGGCGCACGCGGCGCGGTCGGCTCGGCGACCACCGGGTAGCCCGCGCGCTTCCACGCGGCGAGGCCGCCATCGAGGACCGCGACCGCGTCGTGGCCGATCCACTTCGCCATCCACCACAGCCGGCCCGCCATGCCGTTGGGCGCGTCGTAGACGACGAGCTGCGTGCCGTCCGAGAGGCCGATCGACGCCAGCATCTCGCGGACCTGCTCGCGCGAGGGCATCGGGTGGCGGCCGGTGCCCGGGCCCTTGGGCAGCGCGAGCTGCGCGTCCATCGACACGAACACCGCGCCGGGCACGTGGCCCTCGCCATACAGGCGGCGGCCGGCGGCGGGGTCGGTCAGGTCGTGGCGGCAGTCGACGACGAGGCAGCGGTCGATGTGCTCGGCCAGCTCGTCGGCGCCGATCAGCGTGGTCCAGGTCATCGCGTGGGGCTCGTGTCGGGTTCCGGGGCCGTCATTCTGCCTTGATGCCGGTCTCCTTCACCAACTGCGCCCAGCGTTCGGCATCGGCCTTCAGGAACGCGCCGAACTCCGCGGGCGGACCGGTCCGCGGCTCCGCGCCCTGGGCGGCGAGACGCTGCGCGACCTCGGGCACCGCGAGCGCCCGCTCGAACTCCGCAGCGATCCGGGCGACGACAGCGGGCGGCGTGCCCGCGGGCGCGAGCACGCCCTGCCAGGAGCCGGTCATGAAGCCGGGGAAGCCGAGCTCGGCGACCGTGGGCAGCTCGGGCAGGCTCGGCCAGCGCCGGTCGCCGGCCACCGCGAGCGCGCGCAGCTTGCCGCCCTGCACGAAGGGCAGGGTGGCGAGCATCCCGTTGAACATCAGGTCGGCCTGCCCCGCGGCGAGGTCGTTGAGCGCCTGCGCGCCGCCCTTGTAGGGAACGTAGCCCCAGTCGAGGCCGGCGCGCCGCGCGAAGAGGGCGGCCGCCAGGTGCGGCGCGCCGCCGCTGCCGGTGGTGGCGACGTTGAGCGCGCCGGGCCGCGCCTTCGCGGCGGCGACCAGCTCGGCCACGGTCCGCGCGGCGACCTGGGGCGCGACCACCAGCAGGTGCGGAGACCAGGTCAGCATCGTCACCGGAGCGAGGTCGCGCAGCGGCTGGAACGGCAGGTTGGGCACGAGCGCGGGCGCGCTGGTCAGGCCGCCGACGTCGGCGATCAGCACCGTGTGGCCGTCGGGGGCGGCCTTCGCGACCAGGTCGGTGCCGAGCACGCCGTTGGCCCCCGGCCTGTTCTCCACGACGAGCTGCACGCCGAGCGCCTCGCCGACGCGCACGCCGAGCGTGCGCGCGAGGATGTCGGAGGTGCCGCCGGCCGCGTAGGGCACGACGACGCGGATCGGCTTCGACGGCCACGCCTGGGCGCGGGCGGCGGCCGGGACCAGGGCAGCGGAGGCGATCGCGGCGGCGCCGCGCAGCAGGCGGCGTCGGGGGAGGGGCACATCGGTCATCGGGGGCTCCGGGGGTGGCGGTTCGGTGCGCGGGCCGCGTTCAGCCCGCGTTGCCCGAGCCGGAGGCGTCGGGCTCGGGGTGGTCGTACTCCTGCGCGCAGTAGGTGCCGCCCTGGAATCGGTCCGACACCGGGTCGGGCGCCTCCTCGAGCGCGAGTACCGCCGTGACGTGGTCGGCCGAGCGGCCGGTGGGCCGGTAGCCGAGCTCGATCGCGCGGCGGTTGTCCCACCATGCGTGCGGCGCGGTGTCCGACATCCCGTAGACGATCTCGTAGCGCAGCTCGGGATGCTCGATGCCGATGCGCACCAGCTGCATCAGGTCGGCCGGCGTGATCCAGATCGCGAGCCGGCGGCGGTCGATCGGCACGTCGCCCACGTTGCCGATCCGCAGGTTCAGCACCCGCATCCCGTGCTTGTCGGCGTAGAGCGCGCCCAGCGCCTCGCCGAAGGCCTTCGACACCCCGTAGCGCGTATCGGGCCGCGGCGGCGCCGCATGGTCGATCGCGCGGTCGCGCCGGTAGAAGCCCACCGCATGGTTCGACGACGCGAACACGATCCGCTTCACGCCGGCCACGCGCGCCGCCTCGTAGAGCGCGTGCAGCCCCACGATGTTCGCCTGCAGGATCGTTTCCCACGGGCCCTCGGTCGAGTGGCCGCCGAGGTGCACGATCGCGTCGATGCCGGCGACGATCGCCGCGCACTGCGCAGGGTCGGCGAGGTCGGCGCGCATGAAGGTCTCGCCCGGCTCGAGCGTGCCGGCGGGCTCGACGCGGTCGGACAGCCGGATCGATCCGTAGGCCTCGCGCAGCAGCGGGCGCAGCCGGGTGCCGACGCCGCCGGCCGCGCCGGTCAGCAGGATGCGGGGTGGGGCGGCGGTCATCGGCGGGTCTCCCTGGGGGCCGCCGGATCGGTGCCGGCGTGCGTCGGTGTCGGGCGGGTCGCGCGTCGGCGACGCCCCGGGTCGGGCGGGCCGCGCGGGCCGCGGGTCCGCGAGCTTACTTCGCCGCGCGGCGGGGTTCCAGGGCCGCCGCCATATCGGTCGCCGGCCCCTCGCTGCCGGCCGGCAGCACCGCGGCCGCGGCGGCCCGGTCGGC
>JBAXJZ010000348.1:0-5090 GCA_037137595.1 Burkholderiales bacterium
GCCACGCGGGCGCATGCGGCGAAGAGGCGGGTGCACGCCCGCCTTATCCGTGCTTCTCGGGCCTCAAGGATTGGCGAAGATCGGCTCGTGCCCCGGAACGAGCCCTTCCCGACCCTGCCGGAGATCGCATGAGCGACGCCGAATCCAAGGACGCCCCGCCGAAGAAGAGCAAGAAGACGCTGATCATCGTGCTCGCGGCCGTCGTGCTGCTGGCCGGTGGCGGCGGCGCGGCCTGGTTCTTCCTGAAGCCCCACTCCGAGCACGACGACGAGGTGGCGGCCGCGAAGGCCGAGGAGAAGAAACGCGCCCAGCAGGTCTTCGTCACCCTCGAGAACTTCGTCGTCAACCTCGCCGACCGCGACACCGAGCGTTACGCGCAGATCGGCGTGGTGCTGGAGATGGAGAACAAGGAGGCCGAGGCGAAGCTCAGCGCGAAGATGCCGGCCGTCCGCAACCAGATCCTGCTGCTGATGTCGTCGAAGCTGGCCAGCCAGCTGACCACGCGCGAAGGCAAGGAGGCTCTGGCCGCCGAGATCGCCATCGCCGCCGCGCAGCCGCTCGGCTGGAAGCCGCCGTCTCCCGTCGAGGACGAGGAGGAGGAGGATCCGCCGCCGAAGGTCAAGACCAAGGACGGCGACAAGGGCAAGAAGAAGGACAAGGAGAAGGCGAAGGCCAAGGAGAAGAAGCCCGAGCCGGTCCCGAACCCCGTGGTGCAGGTGCACTTCGGTTCCTTCCTGGTGCAGTGACCCGCCATGGCCGAGCAGTTCCTTTCCCAGGATGAGGTCGACGCGCTCCTCGAGGGCGTCGACGAGACCCCCGCGGCCGCCTCCGACGGCCCCCGGGGACCGATTCCCTACGATCTCGCCAAGCAGGAGCGCATCGTCCGCGGGCGGATGCCCACGCTCGAGATCATCAACGAGCGCTTCGCGCGGAACCTGCGGATCGGCCTGTTCAACTTCATGCGCCGCAATCCCGAGATCTCGGTCGGGCCGATCAAGGTGCAGAAGTACAGCGCCTTCCTGCGCGGCATCGCGGTGCCGGCCAACATCAACATCGTCGCGGTCAAGCCGCTGCGCGGCAACGGCCTGGTGATCTGCGACCCGAAGCTGGTGTTCACGGTCATCGACAACCTGTTCGGCGGCAACGGCCGGATGCAGTACCGGATCGAGGGCCGCGACTTCTCGGCGACCGAGCAGCGGATCATCCAGCGGATGCTCGACGTGACGCTCGAGGAGTACCGCAAGGCCTGGCACGGCATCTATCCGCTCAGCCTCGAGTACGCGCGCTCCGAGATGAACCCGCAGTTCGCGACCATCGCGACGCCGGGCGAGATCGTGGTGACCACGACCTTCTCGCTGGAGATCGGCGAGCTGGGCGGCGAGCTGCACGTCTGCATCCCCTACTCCACCCTCGAGCCGATCCGCGACACCCTGTACTCGACGCTGCAGGGCGACTCGATGGAGACCGACAAGCGCTGGGTCAACATGCTCACGCAGCAGATCAAGGTCGCCGAGATCGACCTGAACGCCGAGCTGAGCCACGCGCACGCGACCGTGGGCGAACTGATGGCGCTCAAGCCGGGCGACTTCATCGAGCTCGAGCTGCGCGACACGGTCACCGTGAAGTCGGACGGCGTGCCGGTCTTCGAGTGCCGATACGGCACCGCGAACGGCCGCTACGCGATCCGCATCCAGGAATTCCTCAGCGTGCCGCAGCCGGGCCAGTCCTGACGCGCACGGAACCGACCCGACGGAGCCCACCATGAGCACCGACACGCCCGCCCCCGGCGGCGACCAGGACGCCCTCGCAGACGAGTGGGCGGCCGCGCTCGCCGAGCAGACGACCGAGGAGTCCGGCACCGGCCTGTCCGGCACGCTGCCCGCCGAGCGCGTCGAGAGCGCCGAGCACCTGTTCCCGGCGCTGGGGAGCGGCGCCCCGGGCGGCGCCGCCCGCCAGGACATCGACATGATCCTGGACATCCCGGTGCAGCTGACGGTCGAGCTCGGCCGCACCCGGATCCCGATCAAGCACATCCTGCAGCTGGCGCAGGGCTCGGTGATCGAGCTCGACGCGCTCGCCGGCGAGCCGATGGACGTGCTCGTCAACGGCTGCCTGATCGCCCAGGGCGAGGTGGTGGTGGTGAACGACAAGTTCGGCATCCGCCTCACCGACATCGTCACCCCGTCCGAGCGCGTGCGCCGGCTCAACCGGACCTGACATGCAGGACGCCCCGTCCGTCTGGCCCGCGATCGGCGCGTTCGTCGCCGTCGTCGCCCTGATCCCGCTCGCGCTCTGGATGCTCAAGCGCGTGCAGGCAGGCCCCGCCGGCGCCGCGCGCCTGGTGAGCCTGGCCGGCGGCCTGACCCTCGGTCCGCGCGAGCGCGTGGTCATCGTCGAGGCCGACGGCCGGCGCTGGCTGCTCGGCGTCACCGGGCAGTCGATCAGCCTGATCGCCGAGCTCGATCCCGCCGCGCCGGTGCCCGCCACCGCCGACGGCACGCCGTCGGCCGCCCCGCCCCAGGGCTTCCCGCCGAACCCTTTCGCGCAGCTCCTCGACCGGATGAAGCGCCATGGCTGACGCCCGCCGCACGCACCGCGGCACCGCGCTCGCGGTCGCCTTCGCCCTCGCCTGCGCCGCCGGCCCGGTCCTCGCGCAGAACATGCTGTCGGTCGACGCCAAGCCCTCGGGCGGCGGGGGCACGACCTACTCGCTGCCCATCCAGACGATGCTGGCGTTCGCCGCGTTGTCGTTCCTGCCGGCGATGCTGCTGCTGATGACGAGCTTCACGCGGATCGTCATCGTGCTGTCGCTGATGCGCCAGGCGATGGGCCTGCAGACCACGCCGCCGAACCAGGTCCTCGTCGGGCTGTCGCTGTTCCTCACCCTGTTCATCATGGGCCCGACGCTCGACAAGATCTACCAGGACGCCTACAAGCCCTACAGCGAGGCGAAGATGAGCTTCGAGACCGCGCTCGAGCGCGGCAGCGACCCGCTGCGGGCCTTCATGCTGAAGCAGACGCGCGAGTCGGACCTGGCGCTGTTCGCCCGGATCGCGAAGGTCGATCCGCAGACCACGCCCCAGAAGATGCCGATGCGCGTGCTGATCCCCTCGTTCGTCACCAGCGAGCTCAAGACCGCGTTCCAGATCGGCTTCCTGGTCTTCGTGCCCTTCCTGATCGTCGACATGATCGTCGCGTCGGTGCTGATGTCGATGGGCATGATGATGCTGTCGCCGGTGCTGGTGGCCCTGCCCTTCAAGCTGATGCTGTTCGTGCTGGCCGACGGCTGGACGCTGATGGTGGGCTCGCTCGTCGCGAGCTTCGGATGAGGACCGCACGATGAGCCCCGAAACCGTCGTCACCGTCGGGCGCCAGGCGCTCGAACTGATGCTGATCGTGTCCGCGCCGCTGCTGCTGGTGGCGCTGGGCGTCGGCCTGGTGGTGAGCTTCTTCCAGGCGATCACCCAGCTCAACGAGCAGACGCTCACCTTCCTGCCGAAGCTGGTCGCGGTCTCGCTGACCCTGATCATCATCGGACCGTGGATGATCACCACGCTGGTGGACTACCTGCAGCGCACGATCATCGGCATCCCCCAGCTGATCACGGGCGGCTGAGGCGCGCGATGGTCGCCTTCTCCGACGCGCAGCTGCAGGCGTGGATGGCGTCGGTGCTGCTGCCTTTCTTCCGCATCCTGGCGCTGTTCTCCGCGGCGCCGGTGCTGTCGCTGCGGTCGATCCCGGCGCGCACCCGGATCGGCCTGTCGCTGGTGCTGGCCGCGACGATCGCGCCCTCGGTGGCCGCCCCCGCGACCGCGGACCTCATCTCGCTCGCCGGCCTGGGCTGGGTCGCCCAGGAGGTCTGCGTGGGGCTGGCGATCGGCTTCGCCGCGCGCCTGATCTTCGCCGCCTTCGACCTCGCCGGCGAGGTGATCGGCCTGCAGATGGGCCTGTCGTTCGCCGGCTTCTTCAGCCCTCAGGGCGTCACCGGCACGCCGGTGGGCCTCTTCATGAACACGATGGCGACGCTGATGTTCGTCGCGCTGAACGGGCCGCTGATGATGGTGGCGGCGACGCTGCGCAGCTTCCAGACGCTGCCGGTGGGCCGCGTGCCGTTCGAGTTCGTCGCGCGCTTCGACCCGGTGGCGCTGGGCGCCGAGGTGTTCGCGCTGGGGCTGCTGATCTCGCTGCCCTTCCTGGCGCTGATCCTGTTCGTGAACCTGCTGCTCGGGGTGATGTCGCGGGTCGCGCCCCAGCTCACGCTGTTCTCGATCGGCTTCCCGATCACCATCGGCGCCGGCATGGTGCTGCTGGTGCTGGGCATCCCGTGGCTGGAACGCCCGCTCGCCGACGGGATGGGCCGGCTGTTCACGATGTTCGGCGGCTGAGCCGCCGAACCCCGGGGTTCAGACCCGCGAGAGCACCGGAC
This sequence comes from Burkholderiales bacterium, assembly GCA_037137595.1. Classification (GTDB taxonomy): domain Bacteria; phylum Pseudomonadota; class Gammaproteobacteria; order Burkholderiales; family Burkholderiaceae_E; genus UBA4615. Next base: position 4,427 of record JBAXJZ010000348.1, read on the forward strand.
CGGCCGCGCGGACCTGCCCGAGCAGGTGGGCGGCGATCTTGCCCAGCGGCAGCACCTCGTGGACCGCGCCGACGGCGGCGGCCTCGCGCGGCATCCCGTAGACCACCGAGCTCGCCTCGTCCTGCGCGACGTTGTGCGCGCCCGCGTCGCGCATCTCCTTCATCGCGTCGGCGCCGTCGCGGCCCATGCCGGTCAGCATCACGCCCATCGCGTTCGCCCCGGCGTGCCGGGCCACCGACTTGAACAGCACCTCGACCGAGGGCTTGTGGCGGTTCACCGGCGGGCCGTCGTCGAGCTCCACCACGTAGTTCGCGCCGCTGCGCGCCAGCGCCATGTGCTTGCCGCCCGGGGCGACGTAGACGTGGCCGGGCAGCACGCGCTCGCCGTGCTCGGCTTCCTTCACGTGCATCCGGCACAGCGAGTTCAGCCGGTCGGCGAAGCTCTTGGTGAAGCCGGGCGGCATGTGCTGGGTGACCATCACCGCAGGGAAGTCCGCGGGCAGCTGGGTCAGCACCTCGCGCAGCGCCTCGGTGCCGCCGGTCGACGAGCCGATCGCGACGATCTTCTCGGTCGAGGCGCGCGAGTAGGAGGTGGGCACCGGCTTCACCAGCGGTGGCGCGCCGGGCGCCACGTGCACGCCGGTGCCGGCCGGCCGAGGCGTGCC
>JBAXJZ010000349.1:0-5071 GCA_037137595.1 Burkholderiales bacterium
CCCGCTCGACGCCGGCGCGGTTGTACCAGCTGCGGTCGAACAGCACCATCTCGCCGGCCGCCGGCAGGTGCGGCACGTAGCGCTGGAAGTACCACTGCGTGCGCTCGCGGTCGTTCGGCGCGGGCAGCGCGACCACGCGGCACACGCGCGGATTCAGCCGCTGGGTGATGCGCTTGATCGCCCCGCCCTTGCCGGCGGCGTCGCGGCCCTCGAAGATCACCACGACCTTGCGGCCGGTGTGCGCGATCCAGTCCTGCAGCTTCACCAGTTCGCCCTGCAGGCGGAACAGCTCCCGGAAGTACGCGATGCGCGCGGCGCGCGCATCGGGGTCGCCGCCGTGCACGCCCGTGGCATCGGCGTCGAGTCGCCGGTCGTCGAGCTCGAGCTCGAGCTCCTCGTCGTAGGCGTCGACGAGATCGGCCTCGAATCGGCGGGCGAGGTCCTCGTTCAGGTCGGCGGGCAGCATGGTGCGCTCGGTGGACGGACGGCTCCGGTCGCGCGAGCTTGAGCGCGCCGCATGACGGGCCGGTGACGGCCGCGGCGGGCGGGCCCGCCCGCCGCGCCCTCAGGCCCGCATGAAGCGCCGCGAGTAGCGGGCCGACAGCCGATCGAGCTCCACCAGCACCGGCACGTCGACGCAGCCGAAGTCGGGATCGACGTGCGGCGCGCCGAGCAGCATCGCGCCGGCCCGCAGGTAGCCCTTGAGCAGCGGCGGCACCACCAGCTCGCAGTCGTGCGCGAGCGCGTCGACCGCCAGCGGCCGCCGCGGGACCACCCTCAGCGACTCGGGCGCGGCGTGGTCGGCCCACAGGTGGCGCCACAGGCTGGCCGCATATCGGCCGCCGTCGGTGTCGGGCACGCTCGCGCAGCCGATCAGGTAGCGGCAGCCGGTGCCGGCGAGCAGCTCGGCGATGCCGCTCCACAGCAGCAGGATCGCGCCGCCGGTCCGGTAGTCGCGGCGCACGCACGAGCGGCCGAGCTCGACGATCGCCGGCCGCAACCGGTCGAGCCGCTCGATCGAGAACTCGGACTCCATGTACATCGCGCCCGCGCGCCGGGCCTGCTCCGGCCGCAGCAGGCGGTAGGTGCCCACGACGTCGGCGGTCGACTCGTCCTCGACGATCAGATGCTCGCAGAAGGGATCGAACCGGTCTGCGTCCAGACCCGCCACCGGGCTGTCCAGGCGCGCCCCCATCTCGCCGGCGAAGACCTCCCAGCGCAGCCGCTGCGCGGCCTCGACTTCGGCCGGCCCGCGGGCCAGGCGCACCACCATCCGTCCGGCCCGCGCCAGCTCGCGCGTCCGGTCCCGCTGATCCAGGACTGCAGACATCGTCACGCCCTCCGTCGGGAAACGACGGCGCGAGCTTCGTCGCGGTCCGTTGCGCAACGATGACCCCGCGATGACGGAACGTTGACGTCGCGCGGCGACCGCGGGCCGCGCGCCCCGGTTTCAAGCGGCTGTCACATCGCACCCGCAGCATCCGCCCGGTCACGGCGACCCTCGCGCCGGAGGACGTCCCGCATGAACGCTCCGTACGAACCGCTCGATCCCGGTCCGGTCCTGTCGGTCCGCACCGTCTGGATCTCGGACCTGCACCTCGGCACGCCCGGCTGCCGCGCGGTCGAGCTGCTGGAGTTCCTGAGGCGTGTCGATTGCGAGACGCTCTACCTCGTGGGCGACATCATCGACGGCTGGCAGCTGCGCCGGACCTGGTACTGGCCGCAGACGCACAACGACGTCGTGCAGAAGATCCTGCGCAAGGCCCGCAAGGGCACGCGCGTGGTCTACGTGCCCGGCAACCACGACGAGTTCGCGCGGCGCTACGTCGAGCACAGCTTCGGCGGCGTGGAGGTGGTGGAGGACTGCCTGCACCGCACCGCAGACGGACGGCGGCTGTGGATCACGCACGGCGACCTGTTCGACGGCGTGATCCGGTGCGCGCGCTGGCTCGCCTACCTCGGCGACGCGGCCTACGAGTTCGCGCTGCGGGTGAACCGCTGGTTCAACGCGGCACGCGCGCGGCTGGGGCTGCCGTACTGGAGCCTGTCGCGCTACCTGAAGCTGAAGGTCAAGCGGGCGGTGAGCTACGTCGCCGACTTCGAGACGGCGGTGGCCCGCGAGGCGAAGCGGCGCGGTGCGCAGGGCGTGGTCTGCGGCCACATCCACCACGCCGAGATCCGCGACATCGACGGCATCCTCTACTGCAACGACGGCGACTGGGTCGAGAGCCTCACCGCGCTCGTCGAGCACCCGGACGGCCGGCTGGAGATCCTCGACTTCTCGGCCGAGCTGTCGTCGCACCTCGCGTCCGCGCGCGAGGACGCGGCCGACGCCATCGAGACGGCGCGGGAACGGCCGACCCTGGTCGTCTAGCCCGCGCCGCCGTGCGCGGACGCGGCGGGCAGCACGCCGCGCTCGACCGCGATCCGAAGCCAGGTCCGCAGCTGGCCCGACAGGTCGGTGCGGCTGAACGAACAGCTCTCCTCGGTGAAGAGCGCGGCCCCCTCGACCGACGCGAGCAGCCGGTCGAGCGCCTGCACGAAGCGCTCGGGCAGGACCGCGCCGGACTCCGCGAGCGCCGTGCGCCAGCGCGCCGCGAGCGCGGCGGCGTCGAGCGAACCGGCGTCGTAGTCGTCGAGCAGCGCGGCGAGGCGGGCTTCCATCGAGGGTCTCCGGTCGGACGGCGCGCCGGTGCGGATCGACCGGCGACGCGCGCAGCATACGGCGCGTCCGGCGGGGCCGACCCGACCGCCGACGCGGAATTCGACTCGCGCGGCGCGGGATCTCGTTGCGCCGGCCGACGCGACCTCGCTACGCTGCGGGGCATCCCCCACACCGGAGACGGTCCGACATGTTCTCGCACGTGATGATCGGCACGAACGACCTCGAGCGCGCCAAGCGCTTCTACGACGCGGTGCTCGGCACCCTCGGCATCCCCGCCGGCAACGTCGATCGCCACCGCGTCTTCTGGCGCACGCCGACCGGAGTCTTCTCGGTCTCGATCCCGATCGACGGCAAGCCCGCGACCGTCGGCAACGGCGGCACGATCGGCTTCGCCGCCCAGAACGCCGAGCAGGCGCAGGCCTGGCACGCGGCCGGCCTGGCCCACGGCGGCACGACCTGCGAGGACCCCCCGGGCGTGCGCGAAGGCGCGGCCGGCAAGCTCTTCCTCGCCTACCTGCGCGATCCGGACGGCAACAAGATCTGCGCGCTGCACCGGATGCCCAAGGGCGCCTGAGCACGCTCGCGTCCGACGGCGTCGCGCCGCCCCGCCCGGGGCGACGCGGCGCCGGTTCACGGTGCCTTGCGCATCGCCTCCGACAGCGCGAGGCGCTCGCGCTCGCGCAGCACCTCGACCGCACCGTCGCGGTCGCGCCGCTCGCGGTTCTGGCTGAGCTTCACCTTGCCGACCAGCCGCTCGACCTCGACCTCGATGCCGACGATCGCGCGCAGCATCCCGTCGATGTAGTCGGGCGGCGAATCACCCATCTTCCAGGGCCTGGGCTCGGCGGCCTCGTGCTCGCGGGTCAGCCGCGCGACGACGCCGCGCACGAAGCGCTCGTCGTCGCGGATCGTCACGCGACCGTGTGCGTGGACCACCTCGTAGTTCCAGGTGGGCACCAGGCGGTGCGTCTCGAACTTCGTCGGATACCAGTTGGGCGAGATGTAGCCCTCGGCGCCGCGGAAGATCACCAGCACCTCGTCGCCGTCGGCGAGCTGCTGCCAGACCGGATTCGCGCGGGCGACGTGCGCGGTCAGCGTGCCCTGCGGTCCGCGGGCTGCGTCGAACTCGAAGGGCAGGTGGTTGGCGTCGAGGCCGGCGGCGCCGCCGGTGACGAGGACGCCCAGCGGGTAGGCGCCGATGATCCGGTGGAGCTCGGAGACGCGCGTCTCCTCGAAGTGCTTGGGGACGTACATGCGGCGTGCGCGGTCGGAAGGTGGGTCGGATGCGCAGCGTACCGCGTCGCGGCCGCCCCGCGTCAACCGGCGTTGCCCACGCCGGCCGGATCGAGGTCGGGCACACCGACCACCCGCTCGGCCTGAAGCGCGCGGACCTGCGTGTCGTCGTAGCCCAGCTCCGCCAGCAGTCGGCGCGTGTGCTCGCCGATGGCGGGCGGCGGGCGACGCAGCGGCGGACGGGTGCCGTCGATCGCGACCGGCAGCAGCGCGGTCCGGGTCTCGATCGGCCGGCCCGCACCGCTCGCGTCGGCCGGCAGCGTGACCGGCGCGAGCCCGCCGGTGGCCACGAGGTGCGGATCCTCGAGCAGGTCCTGCGGCCGGGTGATCGGCGCGTAGGGCAGGCCGATCGCGTCGAAGCGGGCGGCGAGCTCGGCCGCGCCGAAGGCCGCGAAGCGCTCGCGCAGCACGGGCAGCATCCAGTCGCGCGCGCGGACGCGGTCGTTGTTCGAGCCGAGCCGCGGGTCGGCCTTCAGGTCGGCGAATCCGAAGGCCTCGCACAGCAGCTCCCACTGCGTGTCGCTGACCGCGGCGAGGAAGACCTGCTCGCCGTCCTTCACCGTGAACACGTCGTAGACCGCCCAGGCGCTGATCCGCGAGGGCATCGGCGACGGCGGCCGGCCGGTGACCGCGAACTGCATCATGTGCTGGGCGACCAGCAGCACGTTGTTCTCGAACAGGCTGCTCTGCACCTCGGCGCCGCGCCCGGTGCGCGCGCGCTTCGCGAGCGCGGCCAGCACGCCGATCGCGCCGAACATGCCGCCCATGATGTCGTTGACGCTGGTGCCGGCACGCAGCGGGCGCCCCTCGGGCCCGGTCATGTAGGCGAGGCCGCCCATCATCTGCACCACCTCGTCGAGCGCGGTCCGGTGCTCGTAGGGGCCGGGCAGGAAGCCCTTGTGCGACACGCGGATCAGCCGCGGGTTCAGCGTCTCGAGCGCCTCGGCGCCGAATCCCAGCGACTCGACGGTGCCGGTCTTGAAGTTCTCGCTGAACACGTCGGCGCGGGCGAGCAGGCGCAGCACCAGCTCGCGGCCGCGCGGTGCCCTCACGTCGACCGCCAGGCTCAGCTTGTTTCGGTTGAAGGTCCCGAAGAAGCCGGCGCCCGAGCCG
>JBAXJZ010000350.1:0-5054 GCA_037137595.1 Burkholderiales bacterium
CGACCTGTGAGCTCGTAGCGTGTCAGGTCGGCGTGTTCGACGAACGCCACGGCGGCCGCATCAGTGGCGGGTACGGGCAATCTGCGCTTCAAGGTGCCTCACCTCCTTCGCGTGCATCCACCGGGCGCTGATCGGACGGAGCAGTCGAAGACCGCCGCGTTCGCGCAAGGTGAACGCGAGGAAGACGCGGCGGCCGTCGGGTGCGGTTCCGATCGCCAGGAACCGTGTCTCGCTCGTGGAATGACGGATGTCCGGAAGGACGTGAACCTCGCGTTCGAAGATCGATTCGATCGTTGCCAGCGGCACGCCGTGACGGGTGCACTTGTCCCGGTTGCCGCCGTCCCAATCGAAGCCGTCGATGGGGAGCGACACGGGTCAGTGTAGCGGAATGTATGTACAAAAGGCTAGCCAGCGATGCGAGCCCGGATCGATCTTCGGCGTTCGGGAATGACGGGTGTACATGGCGATCCCCGCTGTTCAGGATCGCCACAGTGTGCAGACCCGACCCGCGCCGTGCATCGGACGCGGGACCCAGGTCTTTCGAATCGGCCGGTGTGTCTTCGACGCCCGTGCGTCTACTGCTGCCCCTTCACCCTCCGCTCCGTCCCCAGCGCCTCGCGCCGCTCGGTCTTCGGCGTGCGCGGCCGGATGTCGAAGACCACGCGGCGGATCGTGCCGGGGAAGTCGAACGGCGGCTCGTAGTCGTGGCAGACCGGCGCGGTCGAGCGGCCGATGTCCATGCCGGTCGACGAGACCATCGCGGCCATCTCGGGGATGGTCACCGCGCCGATCTCGGCGCCGTCGAGCAGCAGCGTCGCGGTGCCGCTGCGCCCGTCGCGATCCATCCGCAGCCCGACGGTGCACGGGCCCGAGGGCAGCTCCACGGTCGAGGCCAGGTGCGTGTGGTCGTGGAAGTGGTTGTAGTCGAAGACGAGCCGGCGGTCCTTCACGTAGAGCGCGAAGCCGCCGTTCGAGCTGCCGCGTGCGACGATCGCGCCGTCGCGGCCCGCGCCCAGCTCGACCTCGGCGGTGAGCACGAAGGGCCGCGAGCCGGTGGGTGGCGCGACGTCGGCGTTGTAGCGCGAGACGGGCGGGTAGAGCTCCCAGCGGTCGCGCCGCGCCGCGGCGCCGCCGCGCGCCTGCGCGGAGCGGAACAGTTCGGCGCCGCGGCGGTCGTCGAGCGGCAGCACGCCGTTGCGCTCGGCCTGCTGCCACCACAGCGCCACCAGCTCGCGCAGCCGCTCGGGATGGGTGGCCGCGAGGTCCACCGCCTCGGACGCGTCGGCGTCGGCGTGGTACAGCTCCCAGGTCTCGGCGTCGTAGTCGTCGCCGGCCTTGTGCCAGCAGACGGCCTTCCAGCCGTCGTGCCAGATGCCGCGGTGGCCGAACATCTCGAAGTACTGGGTGCGCTTGCGGGTCGGCAGGCCGGCCGCGTCGTCGGCGAACGCGTAGGCCATCGAGGTGCCGTGCATCGGCTGCTGCCGCACGCCGTCGACCTCGGCCGGCGGCTGCAGGCCGAGCACCTCGAGCACCGTGGGCGCGATGTCGACGACGTGGTGGAACTGGCGGCGGATGCCGCCGGCGTCCTTCACGCGAGCCGGCCAGTGGACGACGAAGGGATCCCGCACGCCGCCGGCGTGGGTGTTCTGCTTGTAGCGCTTGAGCGGCGTGTTGCCGGCCATCGCCCAGCCCCACGGGTAGTTGGTGTGGCTGTCGGCGGTGCCGATGGTGTCGAGGCGGCCGACCGCGCGGTCGACGTCCTCCTTCAGCCCGTTGAAGTAGCGCATCTCGTCGAGCACGCCGGTGCGGCCGCCCTCCTGGCTCGCGCCGTTGTCGCTCATCACGACGAGCAGCGTGTTGTCGAGCTGGCCCATCTCGCGCAGCGCGTCGACGTAGCGGCCGAGGTGCTCGTCGGTGTGCTCGAGGAACGCGGCGAAGGCCTCCATCAGCCGCGCCGCGAAGCGGCGCTCGTTGTCGGTGAGCTCGCTCCACGCGGGCACGCCGGGATTGGGCGGCGGCAGCACGGTGTCCTGCGGCACCACGCCCATCGCCTTCTGCCGCTCGAACCAGCGCTCGCGCATCACGTCCCAGCCCTCGTCGAACCGGCCGCGCCAGCGCTGCAGGTAGGCGTCGGGCGCCTGGTGCGGCGCGTGGCAGGCGCCGAACGCGAGGTAGGTGAAGAAGGGCCGGTGCGGTGCGGCCGACACGTGGTCGCGGGCGAAGCCGATCGCGCGGTCGACCAGGTCCTCGGTGAGGTGGTAGCCGTCCTCGGCGCGCTTCGGCGCGTCGACGTAGTGGTTGTCCTGCACGAGCTCGGGCCGGAACTGGTCGGTCTCGCCCTGCAGGAAGCCGTAGAAGCGATCGAATCCGCGGCCGAGCGGCCAGTTGCGGAACGGGCCCGCGGGGCCGGCCTCGTGCATCGGCGCGAGGTGCCACTTGCCGACCATGTAGGTGCCGTAGCCCTGCGCGCGCAGCAGCTCGGCGAGCGTGGCCGAGTCGCGCGGAATGGCACCGCGCATGTTCGGGAAGCCGGTGTCGAAGTTCGAGATCGCGCGCATGCCCGCCGCGTGGTGGTTGCGGCCGGTGAGCATGCAGGCGCGCGTGGGCGAGCACAGCGCGGTGGTGTGGAAGTTCACGAAGCGCAGGCCGGCGGCCGCGAGCGCGTCGATCCGCGGCGTGGCGAGCGTGGAGCCGTAGCAGCCCCACTGCGCGAAGCCCACGTCGTCGAACACCATCACGACGACGTTCGGCGATCCGGCGGGTGGCTGCGGCTCGGTCGGCCACCAGGGCTCGGACTCGGCGAAGGTGCGTCCGATGCGGCCGCGGAAGGTGGGGTCGGTCATCGTGTGTCTCCCTGGAATGCGTGCGCCCGGTGCGGTGCGGGGCGCGTTCGGTGTGGTGTGTCGTCGGCGCGGCGGGCCGCGGTGGCGCGGATCAGTCGCCGCCGCGGTCCGGACCCCAGACCTCCAGCGGGCCGGCGCGCTCGACGCGTCGTCGGCCGCGCGCGGCGACGAGCGGCGCGAGTCCGGCGCGCTCGAGCGTGGACCGCAGGCCCTCGCCCGCCGGCGTGCCGTCGCAGGCGTCGACCGCGTCCTGGAACCGCTGCAGCAGCCAGAAGCGGTAGGGCAGCACCTGGGTCTCGAGGCGCAGGCCGCGCCAGTCGAAGGCCGTGCGGCCGATCGAGCGGTCGCCCGGGCGCTCGAGGCCGTTGGTACCCGCCGCGAGACCGGGGCGCGCGGCCAGCCACGCGTCGGCGAACGCGACGTGCGCGCACAGTTCGCCGGCCATCTCGTCGGCCGCGTGGCGCAGCAGGGCGGCGAGCGTCGCGGCGGGCGCGGTCGCGTCGAGCCAGTCGGGCATCCGGCCGGCGAACTCGCCGACATCCTCGTCAGGTGCGCCCATCCGCTCGATCCAGCGCCAGACGCGCGGCGCGCGCCGCCTGATGTGCATCGACGGATGCGGGTCTCGGCCGAGGTGCGGGCCGAACGCGCCGTAGAGGCCGTAGTCGGCGACGGTGGGCGCCGGGCCGAGCAGGTAGGGCACGGTCTCGAGGTGGGCGTCGAGCGTATCGAGCAGCGCGTCGAAGGCGGCCTCGATCGTCGCGGTCGCGTGCGGCTGCACGCCGAGGCCGAGCGCGGCCCGGCGCATCCGCGACGACGTCAGGTCGAAGGCCGCGGCGCGTGTCGCGGCGTCGGCCCCGGGCGGCGCGAGCGACGCGCCGAAGTCGGCACGCAGGAAGTCGAGGTTGTCGGCGTCGAAGTTCCAGCGGAAGTGCATCGCCGGGCGCAGCAGGCCCTCGCCGCCGAAGAGTTCGAGCAGCCGCGCGACGGCCGCGAGCGCGGGGTCCGGGGGCAGCGACGGCGGACCGTCGACGGCGACGCGGTCGAGGTGCTCGACGATCGACGCGCTGTCCTGCACCAGCGTGCCGTCGGGGCATTCGAGCACCGGGATGATCCAGCGGCCGACGGCGGGGACGATCCGCGCGCGGAACCCGGGATGCCCCGGCGTGTGCTCGTCGAAGGGCACGCGCCGCTTGCGCAGCGCGGCTCGGGCCTTGCCGGTGTACAGCGACGCCGGCATGCCCCAGAGCACGTGACGCCCGGTCACTCGGGCTTCACCCCGGCGTCCTCGATCAGCTGCTTCCAGGTCACCAGCTCGCGGCGGATCAGCTGCTCGAAGTCGGGGACCGACATCGGGATCGGCGGCGGCGAGTTCTGCTTCTGGTCGAAGAACTCGACGACCTCGGGCATCGCCATCCAGCGGTTGAGCAAGGTGTTCAGCCGCTCGACGAGGTCGCGCGGCAGGCCCTTCGGGCCGAACACGCCGTACCAGGGGAAGGCCTCGAGCTTGAAGCCCTGCTCGATCATCGTCGGCGTGTCCTTCAGCTGCGGCAGCCGCTCGCCCGACAGGGCGCCGATCGCGCGCAGGCGGCCCGAGCGGATGTGCGGCAGCGGCGTCGCCGCGTCGATGGTGGCGACCGGGATCACGCCGGAGATCACGTCGGGCGGGATCTGCGCGACCGTCTTGTAGGGCACGTGCTCGATCTGCATGCCCGACTGCTTCTTGATCGACTCCATCACCAGGTGGCCGCCCGAACCGATGCCCCAGGACGCGTAGGTCAGGTCCTTGCGGGTCTTCGCGTAGTCGACGAGCTCCTTCAGCGACTTCACCGGCACCGACGCGTTCACCACGATCATGTTGCCGCCCTTGCCGCCGACGCGGGCGATGGGCGTCAGCGAGTCGAGCGGATCGACCGGCGGCTTGAGCATCAGCAGCTTGTTGGCCACCGTCGCGGCGGTGAACGAGATCAGCAGCGTGAGCCCGTCGGGCGGCGTGCGCGCGACCTCCTGCGTGGCGAGCAGGCCGTTGGCGCCGGGCTTGTTGTCGACGATGACGTTGGTGCCCAGCTCCTTGCCGAGCCACTCGGCCATCAGCCGACCGAAGAGGTCCGCGCCGCCGCCGGCGCCGCTGGGCAGCACGAGACGGATCGGCTTGCCGCCGGGCCAGCCGGCCTGCGCGAACGCGGACGGCGCCGAGGCGGCGGCCAGCGCGGC
>JBAXJZ010000351.1:0-5041 GCA_037137595.1 Burkholderiales bacterium
AACAGCTCGTGGTCGGACACGTCGATCTCGTCGATCGGCATCGACATCGCGCGCTCGCGCGCCTGCTCCAGCGTCGCCCGGTCCGTCATCCCCGTCTCCTGAGGCTCGCCGCGGCGGCACCGCGGTCCATGTCCGGCAGCATATCCAATCCCGCGGACCGGGACGGCGCGCGGCCCTGCCGGCTGGTCCGGCGACCGGGCGGACCGTAGGATCGCGGCGGACGAGCGGCCCCCGGCCACGCGTCCCGCCGAGGTCGGAGCGGTCGATCCCCGACCGCCCCGCCCCCACCCCGTCGCCACCGCGTCCCCGTCGCCGACCGGAGACCCCGATGCCCGAGTCCGTCCCCGTCCGCCCGCTGACCGTCGCCATGCACCCGCGCGACAACGTCGCGATCGTCGCGAACGACGGCGGGCTGCCCGCGGGCACGCGGCTCGACGACGGCCTCGTGCTGCGCGAGAAGGTGCCGCAGGGCCACAAGGTCGCGCTCGTCGACCTGGCGGCGGGTGACCCGGTGCGGCGCTACGACGTGGTGATCGGTCGCGCGGCGAAGGCGATCCCGGCGGGCGCCTGGGTCCACGAGCGGCTGCTGGAGATGCCCGCCGCCCGATCGCTCGACGACCTGCCGGTGGCGACCCGCGCCCGCGAACCGCTGCCGCCTCTCGAGGGCTTCACCTTCGAGGGCTACCGCAACGCCGACGGCACCGTGGGCACGCGCAACCTGCTGGCCATCACCACCACCGTCCAGTGCGTGGCGGGCGTGGTCGAGCACGCGGTGGCGCGCATCCGCGGCGAGCTGCTGCCGCGCTTCCCGAACGTCGACGGCGTGGTCGCGCTCGAGCACGCCTACGGCTGCGGCGTGGCGATCGACGCGCCCGACGCGGCGATCCCGATCCGCACGGTGCGCAACCTGTCGCGCAACCCGAACTTCGGCGACGAGGTGATGGTGGTGAGCCTGGGCTGCGAGAAGCTGCAGCCCGAGCGGCTGATGCCGCCGGGTTCGATCCCGATCGCGGGCGGCACGGGCGCGCTCGACGTGGTCTGCCTGCAGGACCCGGCGCACGTGGGCTTCGCGTCGATGATCGACTCGATCCTGCGCAGCGCCGAGGCCCACCTCAGGCGGCTCGACGCGCGTCGCCGCGAGACCGTGCCGGCCAGCGCGCTGGTGGTCGGCGTGCAGTGCGGCGGCAGCGACGCGTTCAGCGGGGTGACCGCGAACCCGGCAGTGGGGGTCTGCACCGACCTGCTGGTGCGCGCGGGGGCGACGGTGATGTTCTCCGAGACCACCGAGGTCCGCGACGGCATCGACCAGCTGACCTCGCGCGCGGCGAGTCCCGAGGTGGCCGAGGCGATGGTCCGCGAGATGGCCTGGTACGACGCCTACCTCGCACGCGGCGCGGTCGACCGCAGCGCGAACACCACGCCCGGCAACAAGGCGGGCGGGCTGTCGAACATCGTCGAGAAGGCGATGGGCTCGATCGTCAAGAGCGGCAGCGCGCCGATCGCCGGCGTGCTCTCGCCGGGCGAGCGGCTGAGCGACCGCGGGATCGAGCGCGGGCTGGTCTATGCGGCCACGCCCGCCTCCGACTTCATCTGCGGCACGCTGCAGATGGCCGCCGGCATGACGCTGCACGTGTTCACCACCGGCCGCGGCACGCCCTACGGCCTGGCCGCGGTGCCGGTGATCAAGGTCGCGACGCGCAGCGAGCTCGCGCGCCGCTGGCACGACCTGATGGACGTGAACGCCGGGCGCATCGCCGACGGCGAGGCGACGGTCGAGTCGGTCGGCTGGGAGCTGTTCCGGCTGATGCTCGACGTGGCGAGCGGACGGACGCTCACCTGCGCCGAGCGCCTGCGCCTGCACAACGCGCTGGTGCTGTTCAACCCGGCGCCGATCACCTGAGTCGAGGGCGGTTCGGCGGTGGCGCGGCCGTCGACCCGCGCCGCCCGGCGCGGGAGGGCACGCCGATCGCTCAGGCCGCCGCCAGCTTGCGCTCGACCGCCCGCACGAAGAACGCCACGCCCAGCGGGATCGCCGCGTCGTTGAAGTCGTACGAGGGGTTGTGGACCTCGCAGGCGCCCTCGCCGTTGCCGTTGCCGATGTTCAGGTAGCAGCCGGGCACCTTCTCGAGCATGAACGAGAAGTCCTCGCTCGCCATGATCAGCGGCGGGTTGCGGTCGACCTTGTCCGCACCGACCAGCTCCTCGCAGATCGACGCGGCGAACGCGGCCTGCCCGGCGTCGTTGACGGTGGGCGCGAAGTTCACGCGCACGTCCACCTTCGCGCTCGCCCCCATCGACGCGGCGATGCCCTCGGCGGTCCGCGTCATCCGCTCGGCGATCATCGACATCGTCTCGCGCGAGAACGCGCGCAGCGTGCCCGACAGCCGCGCCGACTGCGGGATCACGTTGTAGGCGTCGCCCGAGTGGAACTGGGTGATCGACAGCACCGCGCTGTCGAGCGGCGCGACGTTGCGCGAGACGATGGTCTGCAGCGCCGACGCGATCTGCGTTCCGACCATGATCGGGTCGATGCCGGTCTCGGGCCGCGCGCCGTGCGCGCCCTTGCCCTCGATGTCGATGTCGAAGAACGCGCCGCCCGCCATCATCGGGCCCGAGCGCACGCAGAAGCGGCCGACCTCGAGCCTCGGCCGGTTGTGCATCCCGAAGATCGACTCGCAGGGGAAGCGCTCGAAGAGCCCGTCGTCGATCATCGCCTTCGCGCCGCCCAGGCCTTCCTCGGCCGGCTGGAAGATGAAGTGCACCGTGCCGTCGAAGTGCCGCGTCTGCGCGAGCAGCTTGGCCGCGCCGAGCAGCATCGCCGTGTGGCCGTCGTGGCCGCAGGCGTGCATCAGGCCGGCGTAGGTGGAGCGGTGACCGAAGCGGTTCGCCTCGTGGATCGGCAGCGCGTCCATGTCGGCCCGCAGGCCGATCGTCCGCGACGAGGTGCCGTGGCGCAGCACGCCGACCACGCCGGTGCGGCCAACGCCGCGGTGGACCTCGATGCCGAAGGACTCGAGCCGGTTCGCGACGAGCTCGGCGGTGCGCTTCTCGGCGAAGCCCAGCTCGGGGTGGGCGTGGATGTCCCGCCGCCACGCGGTGAACTCGTCATGGTGGGCTTCGATGAGGGACGACAGCAGGGCCATGGCATGCCTCGGAGGAACGGGTGCGCGGCGAGGATGCCTCGAACGCCGCGCCGCGTCGACCCGGACCGACACGCCGTGACGCGCCGTTCCACACATCGCGGGGCGGCCTTGACGCCCGCCCGCCGCGCCCTCAGCGTCGGGCCGCCCCCGCCGTCGCGCCCCGAGGACACCGACATGAGCCGAATCACCCGCGTCGAGATCGTCGACTTCCAGTTCGACTCCCCCAACAAGACCCGCGTCGGCACCGGCCAGCTGGTCACCTTCAGGCGCGGCTCGTCGATCCGTGCGACCAAGAACGCGATCGCCATCGAGACCGACGACGGCCTGCGCGGCGAGTACGTGACCAACTGGGTGGCCACGCCCGGCACGCGCGGCGAGATGGACATGCTCGCGCCCTTCCTGATCGGCCGCGATCCGATGCGGCGCGAGGAGATCTACGACGACCTCAAGCGCGAGATCCGCCAGTGGTCGGGCATGGGCCACGGGCCGCTGGACATCGCGCTGTGGGACCTCGCCGGCAAGAAGTACGGCGCGTCGATCAGCGAGCTGCTGGGCGGCTACCGCACGCGGCTGCCGGTCTACGCGTCGACCTACCTCGGCGACGACGAAGGCGGGCTGCACTGCAAGGAAGCCTACGCGGACTTCGCCGAGCAGTGCTACGACCTGGGCTTCCGCGCCTACAAGATCCACGGCTGGAACGAAGGCGACGCGAAGCGCGAGGCCGAGAACGTGCTGCACGTGGCCAAGAGGGTCGGCGACCGGATGACGCTGATGCTCGACCCGGCGAACCAGCTCCGGAAGTTCAGCGATGCCCTGTACGTGGGCAAGGCCTGCGACGAAGGCAACTACTTCTGGTACGAGGACCCGATGCGCGACAACGGCAAGTCGGCGTTCATGCACAGGAAGCTGCGCGAGATGATCAAGACGCCGCTGCTGATCACCGAGTACGTGCGGGGCATCGAGCCGAAGGCGGACTTCGTGATCGCCGGCGGCACCGACTACCTGCGCGTGGACCCGGAGTACGACCACGGCATCACCGGTTCGCTGCGGATCGCCCACCTCGGCGAAGCGCTGGGTCTGGACGTCGAGGTCCACGCCTGCGGGCCCGCGCACCGGCACCTGATGTCGGCGATGCGGAACAGCAACTTCTACGAGCTGGCGCTGGTGGGGCCCGACTGCCCGAACATGGTGGCGCCGGTCTACACCTGCGGGTACACCGACCAGCTGGACTGCTGCGGCGACGACGGCTGCGTGTCGGTGCCGGACGGTCCGGGGCTGGGCGTCACCTACGACTGGGACTTCATCCGGAAGAACGCGGTGGCGACGAAGGTGTACGCCTGAGGCTCACACCGTCCCGTCGACCATCACCTCGATCAGCTTCGTCCCCGGCCTTCCGAACGCCGACTCGAACGTCCCGCGAAGCGCCCCCGGATCCTCCACCCGGATCGCCTCCACACCCATCGACCCCGCCATCGCCGAGAAGTCGATCGACGGGTTCGCGAAGTCCATCCCGATGAAGCCCCGGCTGCCGTGGAACGACAGCAGCCGCTGCTTGATGATCCGGTAGCCGCCGTTGTTCACCAGCACGACGTTGAGCGGCAGCCGGTGGTGCGCGGCCGTCCACAGCGCCTGGAAGGTGTACATGGCGCTGCCGTCGCCGGTCAGCAGGACCGTGGGACGGCCCGGGTTCGCGAGCGACGCGCCCACCGCGGCCGGCAGGCCCCAGCCGATCCCGCCGGAGGCCATCGAGTGATAGCCGTGGCGGTCCCGGTGCCGCAGCAGCGCGGGCACGTGGCGCGAGGCGGTCAGCGCCTCGTCGAGGAAGATCGCGTCCCGGGGCAGCGCGTCGATCGCCTGCAGCACCGCCCAGTCGGTGTCGATCGGCGTCGCGTCCGAGC
>JBAXJZ010000352.1:0-5033 GCA_037137595.1 Burkholderiales bacterium
GCCCGCGCCCGCGCCTGCGCCCGCGCCCGCGCCCGCGCCGCGTGCCCCGCGTGCCCCGCGTGCCCCGCGTGCCCCGTGTGCCCCGTGTGCCCCGTGTGCCCCGTGTGCCCCGTGTGCCCGGACGCGCGCGCTCAGCGCGCGACGTCGACGACGAGTCGGCCCCGGACCTTGCCCGCGAGGATCTCTGGCGCGGCCGGAATCGCGTCGGCCAGGCCGATCTCCGAGGTCATCGCGTCGAGCCGGGCGACGTCGAGCTCCTTCGCGAGCCGCGTCCACGCGACCCGCCGGTCGGGCAGCGGGCACATCACCGAATCGACGCCGATCAGCCGCACGCCCCGCAGGATGAAGGGCGCGACGCTCGCCGGCAGGTCCATGCCCTGCGCGAGCCCGCAGGCCGCGACCGCGCCGCGATAGCGCGTCTGCGCGCAGGCATTGGCCAGCGTGTGCGAGCCCACCGCGTCGACGACGCCCGCCCAGCGCTCCTTCTGCAGCGGCTTGCCGGGGGCCGACAGCGTCGCGCGGTCGATCACGTCCGCGGCGCCCAGGCCCTTCAGGTAGTCCGCCTCGGCGGGGCGTCCGGTGGAGGCGACCACGCGGTGGCCGAGCCCGGACAGCAGCGCGATCGCCACGCTGCCGACGCCGCCGGCCGCGCCGGTGACCAGCACCTCGCCGTCGCCGGGCCGCACGCCCTGCGATTCCAGCGCCATCACGCACAGCATCGCGGTGTAGCCGGCGGTGCCGATGGCCATCGCGCGGCGGGTCGTCATGCCCTCGGGCAGCGGCACCAGCCAGTCGCCCTTCAACCGGGCGCGGCCGGCGAGGCAGCCCCAGTGGGTCTCGCCGACGCCCCAGCCGTTGAGGATCACGCGGTCGCCGGCCTTCCAGCCGGCGTGCGTGCTCGAGACCACCGTGCCGGCCCCGTCGATGCCCGGCACCATCGGCCACTTGCGGACCACCGGCGAACGGTTCGCGATCGCGAGCCCGTCCTTGTAGTTGATCGTCGAGTGGGCGACGTCGACGACGACGTCACCGTCGCCGGCGTTCGCGGCGAGGTCGTCGTCGGACAGCTCGCGCAGCGACGCGCCGAAGGCGTCGCCGGTCTTCTCGAGCAGGAGGGCGCGGAACATCGTGGGGGTCTCCTCGTGCGGGGACGGTGGGCGAGCCGGCATTCTGCCACCGCCGCCGAGGGACCCCGGCGCGGGCGCCCCGCGACCCCGGCGTCAGCGCGGCCGGCGGTCGATCACCCGCTTCGCCTTCCCGATCGAGCGCTCGATGGCGCCCGCCGGCTCGACCTTCACCCGGCAGCTCACGCCGATCAGCGACTTGATCGCGTGCTCGAGCGCCGCGGCCGCGCCGGCCGCGGCCGAGCCGTCGGTGTGCTCGTGGGCCTTCAGCTCGACCCGAACCGTCAGCCGGTCGAGCGGGCCGTCCTTGTCGATCTCGCAGACGTAGTGCGGCGCCAGCAGCGGACGCTGCAGGATCAGCTCCTCGATCTGCGACGGGAACACGTTCACGCCGCGGATGATCATCATGTCGTCCGAGCGGCCGGTGATCTTCTGCATCCGCCGCATCGTCCGCGCGGTGCCGGGCAGCAGCCGCGTCAGGTCCCGCGTGCGGTAGCGGACGATCGGCAGCGCCTCCTTGGTGAGCGAGGTGAAGACCAGCTCGCCCTGCTCGCCGTCGGGCACCGGCTGGCCCGTCGTCGGGTCGACGATCTCCGGGAAGAAGTGGTCTTCCCAGATCGTCGGGCCGTCCTTGGTCTCGACGCACTCGTTCGCCACGCCCGGGCCCATCACCTCCGACAGCCCGTAGATGTCGACCGCGTCGATGCCCATCCTCGCCTCGATCTCGCGGCGCATCTCGTTGGTCCACGGCTCGGCGCCGAAGATCCCCAGGCGCAGGCTGGACTCCAGCGGGTCCAGCCCCTGCCGATCGAACTCGTCGGCGATCGCGAGCATGTAGCTCGGCGTCACCATGATGATCGTCGGCCTGAAGTCGGTGATCAGCTGGACCTGCTTCTCGGTCTGGCCGCCGCCGAACGGCACGACCGTCAGTCCGAGGCGCTCGGCGCCGTAGTGCGCACCCAGGCCGCCGGTGAACAGGCCGTAGCCGTACGACACGTGGACCATGTCGCCGGGACGCGCGCCCGCGGCGCGGATCGAGCGTGCCGCGAGGTTCGCCCAGGTATCGATGTCCCGGGCGGTGTAGCCGACCACCGTCGGCTTGCCGGTGGTGCCGCTGGACGCGTGGATCCGCACGACCTGCTCGCGCGGGACCGCGAACATCCCGAACGGATAGGTGTCGCGCAGGTCCGCCTTCGTGGTGAAGGGGAACTTCGACAGGTCCGCGAGGGTCTTCAGGTCGGCGGGGTTCACGCCGGCGTCGTCGAACTTCTTCCGGTAGTGCGCGACGTTGTCGTACGCGTGCTGCAGCGACCACTTGAGCCGCTCCAGCTGCAGCGCGCGCAGCTCGTCGACGCTCGCGGTCTCGATCGGCTCGAGGGGGAAGGCGGTGCTCATGGCGGTGCTCACTCCTTGGCGGTCCCGGCCGCCGCCGGGGACTCGACGAACTGCCCCTTGATCGTCGCGGACCTGCCGCGGAAGAGGGCGATCAGCTTGCCGTTCTGGTCGGTGACGCGCATGTCGTAGACGCCGCTGCGCCCGGCGACGTGCAGTTCCACGCCCTCGGCCGTCAGGACATCGCCTTCGTGCGCCGACGCGATGAAGTGGATCTCGGCGCTCGCGGCCACCGCGCGCTGGTTGTGGCTGTTGCAGGCGAACGCGAAGGTGCTGTCGGCGAGCAGGAACATGTAGCCGCCGTGGCACAGGCCGTGGCCGTTCGTCATGTCGCGCCGGATCGGCATGCGGATCCGCGCGTAGCCCGAACGCACCTCGAGCAGCTCCATGCCGAGCGCCTGCGACGCGTGGTCGTCGGCCCACATGCGCCGCGCGACCTCGGCGGCCAGCGCGTCGGGATGCATCGTGGCGGGGTCCGTCGGCGATGCGCCCGCGTCCCGGGGCGACATGTCAGCGCCCCTCGAAGCGCGGCGCGCGCTTCTGCAGGAAGGCGTTCACGCCCTCAGCGTAATCGTGGCTCGCGCCCAGCTCGGACTGCAGCCGCCGCTCCAGGTCGAGCGAGGCGTCGAGATCCGAGGTGGCGGCGGCGCGCACCGCCTGCTTGATCGCGGCGATCGCGCGGGTCGGCATCTTCGCGAGCTTCGACGCCATCGCGTCGACCTCGGCGTCGAGCGCGGCGTCGTCGACCACCTTCCAGATCATCCCCCAGCGCTCCGCCGTCTCGGCGGGCAGCTTCTCGCCGAGCATCGCGAGCCCGAGCGCACGGGCGCTGCCCACGGTGCGCGGCAGCAGCCAGGTGCCACCCGAATCGGGCAGCAGGCCGATGTTGACGAAGGCCTGCAGGAACGACGCCGAGCGGCCGGCGACGACGAGGTCGCAGGCGAGCGCGAGGTTCGCGCCGGCACCCGCGGCGATGCCGCGCACCTTCGCGATCACCGGCTTGGGCAGCGCCTGGATCCGACGGATCAGCGGGTTGAAGTTGTCCTCGATGAGCGCGCCGAGGTCGGTCATCGCGCCCGGTTCGAACGAGAGGTCCGCGAGGTCCTGGCCGGCGCAGAAACCGCGCCCGGCGCCGGACAGCACCACCGCGCGGATGGATGCGTCGGACTCGATCGTCGACAGCGCGTCGCGCAGTTCGGCGTGCATCGCGCGGGTGAAACTGTTGAGCTTGTCGGGCCGGTTCAGCGTGAGCCGGGCCACGCCGTCGGCCGTCTCGAGCACGACCGTGCGTTCGTCCGCCATGGAACGTCTCCTCCTGAGCTGCGCGCAGCGTAGCACGCGGAAGTCGATTAGTCGACCGATCGGTCGGTGAATTCGGCCGAGGGCCGGCGGCCGCTATCATCGGCCGCGCCCCGGACCCGAGCGCGCGGGGCGCCGACCCGCACCTGCCGCGCCGGATGGAGAGTCGAGATGACCGCCCCCGCCTACGAGAACCTGATCGTCGAGACCCGAGACCGAGTCGGCCTGATCCGGCTGAACCGGCCCAAGGCGCTGAACGCGCTGAACGACGCGCTGATGGACGAGCTCGGCCGTGCGCTGCTCGCCTTCGACGCCGACGAGGGGATCGGCGCGATCGTGCTCACCGGCAGCGACCGCGCGTTCGCCGCCGGCGCCGACATCGCCGCGATGGCCGGCTGGTCGTACATGGACGTCTACAAGACCGAGTACCTGACCCGCAACTGGGAGCACATCCGCCGCGTGCGCAAGCCGGTGATCGCCGCGGTCGCGGGCTTCGCGCTCGGTGGCGGCTGCGAGCTGGCGATGATGTGCGACATCGTGTTCGCCGCCGACACGGCGAAGTTCGGGCAGCCGGAGATCAAGCTGGGCGTGATCCCGGGCGCGGGCGGCACGCAGCGGCTGCCGCGCGCGGTCGGCAAGGCGAAGGCGATGGACCTGTGCCTGACCGGCAGGATGATGGACGCGGCCGAGGCCGAGCGGGCCGGCCTGGTGTCGCGGGTCGTGCCGGCCGCGACCTTGCTCGAGGAGGCGCTGGCCGCTGCCGCCCAGATCGCATCGTTCTCGCTGCCGTCGGTGATGATGCTGAAGGAATCGATCAATCGCGCCTACGAGGCGCCGCTCTCCGAAGGCCTGCTGTTCGAGCGCCGTGTGTTCCATTCGCTGTTCGCGACGCAGGACCAGAAGGAGGGCATGAGGGCCTTCCTCGAGAAGCGCGCGCCGGATTTCGGAAACCACTGAGGCCCCGCGCTGGTGTCGGTCGCGGAAGCTGCTATAGTCCGCTCCCTTCCGCGATCGACGGTGCCGGTGACGGTGCCCTGAAGACGGAAGGATCGGAGCTATCAGGCGGTGCCGTCAGGCCCGCGCCAGATCGGCACCTCGGCTCCCAGGAGCCCGTCCGGAACCCCAGAAGCCAGGCAGTACGCGAAGGGGGCTTGCGCGACGAAAAAAAGGTTGCTATAGTCTCTGGCTCTGCTGCTGACGACGCGAAAGCGCGGTGGT